>JAHFTO010000032.1 GCA_023269355.1 Chlamydiota bacterium
TAAAGTTTACAACAAACAACCACCTACTGAATTAACTGCAAAAGAAGCTTTGCTAAGAAGCAGAACTATTCCAATCATGGATAAGTCAGACTTGCGAAACAAATGCATAACTTTCTTATGCGATTTACAATGGAATAGAAAAAGACGATTTGAATGCGTGGCTGCAGACGATTCTCTTTGTTTTATTATTGAACAAGGCTTTGGCCCTAATCGCGGAAAACAAGCTGACGAAATAAAAAAATACCGACTTACTTCGAACCTTGAAAATTATGTGAAGCATGACGAGATTTACTCGGAGTTAAATGAATTCGAAGGTGTTATAGAGCTAGGTGAGCTGCTTATTACAAGAAAAATCACAAAACAGATTGATGTGCTCTTTATTTTTTCACTTGCATACTTCGAGGTGGATATTGAAGGGGTTGATGTTAGTTATGGAAATTCTTTGGCTTATTATTCTGCCCTTGACAATTGGAAAAAACCCTTCAATCTCTTTTGTCAACGAGGGGTTTGGACAGGCTTTATTCCTTATTTCCAAGATTTTAAATTTATCAAAATCGACCCACAAGGTGAAGTCACTTGGGAAGAAAATACTAATAGACATTGGCCTCCACAATGTCACGGACTCCGACCCACCCTGCAGCAATATTTCCAGACCTATCCCATTTTCTTTGTAGACAAACCCAAGACAGAAGATAAAACTGCACTTGTTTCACAAGCTGAGACATCTTGTTTGATAGACATCACAGGGGTGGATGTCGGTTATGGAAATACTCTCGCTTATTTTTCAAGCTGCAACAATTGGGAAGAACCCATCGAATGCATTTGCCGGCTCGATGCCAATGGTTCTCCCGTTTGGAGAGCAGAGATCCCTTATTCCACATTTAAATTTGTGAAGATCGGCCCACAAGGGGAAGTTATTTGGGAAAAAGCGATTGATAGAAACTGGCAACCTGGCAATGGAAGCTTGTCAGAACATTTCGAAGCCTTTCCAATTGAGTTCAACCAATAAACAAAAAAGGCCGGCTCTATGAGCCGGCCTTTTTACATGCAAAACTAAATCCTAGAATTTAACGAACATCGCTTGCTTCAACGACTTTTTCATCAGTAGTTGGCTGAACGTCGGTGATCGCAGCTTTGAGGATTTCCATTTTTGCTCCTTCGCAAAGAGAAATAATCACTGAATTTTCCTGCACTTTCACAACAGTTCCAATGATCCCCATCGCAGTGATGCGGTCTCCCTTTTTAAGAGAGCTGCGTACAGTCTCCATTTGCTTGCGTCTTTTTTGCTCTGGACGCCAGAGAATAAAATAGAAGAACACCAAAGCTACCGCAATCATCACAAGCGTTTGTGTCAAGCTTCCCTGACCACCGCTAGGAGCTGCTGTACCTTCTGCAAAAAGAGGCATGGACCCCATTAAAAATGCCCCAGTCGCGAGGAAAGAAAGAGATTTTTTCATATTGCCATCCAAAAAAAGTTTAAAATGAAACTATGCTTAGATTGCCTTAATCCCCTGAGGAAATCAAGCTAAAACAATTCGTTTTAAAATAGTAATATTTTCTATATGAGGTGTATGGGGAAACTGATCGACAGCCTGCATCCGCACCAAACGATACCCCCCAGCCACAAGCTCTTGAATATTTGCCGTCTGAGTCTCAGGATTGCAAGAGACGTAAAGAATCTCCTCTGCACCCAGCTCGATTAGATGAGCGAGCGCCTTTGCATCCAACCCCGTCCTTGGAGGATCGACAACCACTAGATCCGGAGTCACAAAATCCCCCCTCTTGCGCAGCTCTTCCAGCTGATTCCCTACATCCCCACAGAGGATCTCCAAATTGGAAAAGCCGTTCAGCTCCTTATTGCTCTCCGCATCAAAACAAGCATGAGGATTGATCTCAATCGCCGTTACCTTTTCTGCCCTTGCCGCCATTGCCATCCCAAGCGTCGCTGTCCCTGCATAAAGATCCAGCACATGCCTTTTCGGGAAAGATACACTATTTAAAGCCGCGGAATAGAGCTTTTCCGCCTGAAACGTATTCGGCTGAAAAAACGAAGTGGGACTCACCTTAAAAAACAGCTCCACCGGCCTATCCAAAGACAGCGACATCTTCTCCACAATGTGATCGGGACCATGCAGATGCATCTCAAAAAATTGCGTCGGAGATCCTTTGATGCACTGCTGCACCCTCAAAAAGACACTTAATCTCTTCCACTGCTCCTCAGGTATCGCCTGCTTCACCGCCTCTACAAAACCTTTAAGCTGCGCCCCTCTTAATGCATAAGAGGGGTTCCCAGAAACCGTCAGCATCACAAGCTTATCACCCGTGTTCTTCCCTTCTCTCACCACAAGCGTTCTAAGCGTTCCGGTATCATTCATCCGATAGGCTAAAAGCCCGCTTGCTTCCCACCAAAAACGCACATTCTTCAAAACCTCCACAAACCACTCCGAGACCAGATGACACTCTGTCAGATTGAGCACATGCCCCCGGCTACCAGCAATAATGAGCCCTAAAAACTTCTCCCCCGCCTTATTTTGCGAAAAAGAAAACTCCATCTTATTTCTGTAGCCCCAAGGCTCCTCACAAGCTATGATCGGCAAAACCTCCACGGATCCCAAAAAAGAAGAGAACAATGCCTCGATACGCCGCTGCTTCTCCTCAAGCTGCTTCCCATAATTCATCTGCTGCCACGTGCACCCGCCGCAAAAGGGAGCATGACTACACCGCGGTGCTACGCGCAAAGAAGAAGGCGTCACCACCTCTTTCAAATCCCCGCGCCATTTTCCTTTTCGCTTCTTATTCAGCCTGACCAAGAGCTCATCCCCAGGAAGTCCTCCCACGACTTCCACCTGCCCAGCTTTTGCCGGCATAGCAGGAGCATGAGAGCCTATTCCCCACCCGCGCTGATTGAACCTTGAAATAGAAATCTTTTCTTCGCTATCCATGCAGAGTAAGATAGCATCCCGAGCAGAAAAAATCATCCTCAAAGATGCCTCCATGGTTAAAGACCTCCCTATCCAGCTGTTCATTATTATAAGCTGTTCAATATATATTGAACAGCTTATAATAATGAACAGAGGAGGGGCTATGGAGGGGAGGTTTTTGTTGAGTTCTAATGAAGATCCTGCGGAGGGAAATATCTATTCGGATAAGTCAGCCCTTGTCTTAGATTGGCTTTTGCGAAAAGAGAAAAAAAGGGAACACTTCTCCTTGAGAGAGGTAGCCAAGGAGGCCGGTGTAAGCATTGGCTTAGTTCAGCGTGTATTTGGAATTTTGGTGCAAAAAGGGTTCATGCGCACTGAAGGTGTAAGAACTGCGAAAACATTCTTCTTTAATAAATCAAAACTCCTTTTAGAGAATTGGCTAGAGCACTACACTATTGCCAAAAAATGCAGGATGAAAACATATCATTCTGGTTTCACTGGGAGATCCGAACTTCTCAAAGCCTTAAGTCAATCAAAGCTCGGCCCACAAGTAGTATTAGCCCTACATTCTGCTGCTGAAGCCCATGGTTACAAGAACACCAACTTGACTACTTTAGAATTATACATGCTTGATCCTACCATCGAATCAAAACTAGTAAGCGCTCTTCACTTAGAACCTCAAGAAAGAGGTTATGAAGTGTTACTGATTGAACCTTATTATAAAGCTTTACTTAAGCAGGACATGAAATCATATAATACTATTGCGGTCTGTCCTCTTCTTCTCACTTTTTTAGATCTCTATCATTTCCCTTTAAGAGGGCAAGAACAAGCAGAATTCATCGCACAGCGCGCTTCAGAGATTAAACGCATTTACAAAAACAGTTAGATGAAACACAGCCTAGAAGATAAGATCATCTCGGAATTTTTATATTCACTGGGTCCTTGGCGCGACTTTGTCATTATCGGAGGTGGTTTTGCGCTTTTCATCTATAAACTTAACCTCGCAGATCCAAGGCTAGAAAATCCTCCTATAGGAACACGAGATATTGATTCCCTGATTCCAAGAAGAGTCCCTGAAATATCTAAAAAGAACATTGCTAAACATCTTTATGAAGCTGGTTTTACACCTATATTCAAAGACTTAGATATTCCAGCCTCTGAAAGCTATGTAAAATTAATCGACGGACTAGAAGTAGAAATTGAGTTTTTGACTGATTCTTCAACGCGCAATGATAAGAATAAAAATATTGTGATCGCAGGCGTTGTTGCTCAACCTCTAAGCTATTTAACATTGAGCTTACAAACGACCCTGCAATTTCAAACTTATTCCGGTCAAACAGGACGAGTTGTTTCTCCTGGAGCATGGATGTTCCATAAGGGGCTTACATTTATACGAAGAAAAAGCGATTCAAAGGCACTCAAAGATCTCTATGGAATTTGGTATGTAGCGACACAGCTTGGAGATTTTTCAGATCAAGCGCTTGAAGAATTCGGCATGCTTGCAAAACAGCATCCCAAATGGCTTCAGACCCTTCAAAAGCATCTCAATAATTGGGCAGACAATGCATCCCCTTCCGATTGGTCTAAATTAGAAACCCAAGACCCATCCGGAAAATTAAAAAAACTTAATTTTGAACGGATTGTCACAATCCTTTCAAGCTGATGTGAGTAAATGAATAAAATAAAAATACTTTTCCCTTTATTTCTCCTGCTTGCCACTTATACCTCCATTGGATGCGCCAAAACCACAAGTCGCCACAATACCATCGCATCTACCCACCAAGCTGCAAAAGAAATTGTCGTAAAAACAAAAGATGCCCAACTCTTCTGCCGAGTCTTTGGACAAGGAGATCCCATCCTCATCATCCACGGAGGACCGGGGCTGAGTCAAGATTACCTTCTTCCACAAATGACTGAGCTTGCAAAAAACAACCTTCTAATCTTCTACGACCAAAGAGGCTGCGGACATTCAACCGGTGAAATCACTTCTGACACAATGCAATTGCAAACTTTCGTAAATGATCTGGAAACAATCCGGCAATTTTTCAAATACGATCAAGTAACAGTTCTTGGACATTCCTGGGGAGCATTTTTAGCCATGAACTATGCAATCGCTTATCCCAAAGGCGTGCACAAGCTCATCCTACTCAATGCACATCCACCTTCTTTTGAAGAATATGGCCTCTTTGAACAAGAGATTATGAAACGTTTGAACCCTTGCCTTGATGAGTTCATCGCAGTTAGAGAGTCTCCAGAATTTGCACAAGGCGATCCCATCGCCTTGAAGAAGTATTGCAAGATCCTCTTCGAAAAATACTTCTATCATCCTGCAAATGCACAGCTGCTCAACTTATCCTTTGACCCAGAAACTTCCAAGAATGGATCTAAAGTAAGCGAGCTATTTACTCAGAATCTCTTTTTAAAGCCTCACAACATCCACGATCAACTCAAACAACTCAAAGTTCCTACACTGATCATTCATGGAGATTCTGACCCTATCCCTCTTTCCATTGCACAAAGGCTCCATGAAGATATCAAAGGCTCTCAATACTTCCTTCTCAAACATTGCGGCCACTTCCCTTATGTGGAAACACCAGATGAGTTCTTTCAGCATTTGAATGCATTTCTTAGACAGGATGGCAGGTAGCAATTTCAGTTGCTCGATTTTACCGAGTAACTGAACTTGCTAGTTTTTCAGCTGCTTCTTCATAGGTTTCCTTATCAATTGTTGTAAGGCGTCCGGTTTCAGAACTTCGAATCATATAATCTAATACCCCTTCATTCATTGAAATTACACGTAATTTATCAAGACCTAATTCAGAACCATCTGGATTTTTTAAAAATATATTAACTTGTATGTTTTTAGACGTTAATGGATAAGTAGCCAAATATGATCGGATCCGTGGATCCTCATTAAATGCTTTAAGAAATTGATCACTTGCTGTCAGTAACAATTTTCTAGCCTCATTTACATCAATCTCTTTATGATAACAAAAACCCCAGTGAAGCAAGGTAATTTGATGCATCATTCTTCCGCCACATTCAATGGGATATAGGTCATTCTCTTTTTTTAGTTTTTTAAAAACGTCGCTGCTAATTTCGTCTACTAATATTGATTTTTTGCTAGGACGATAATAAGAATTTGAGCCGTCTCCTGAGCAACTAACTAAAAATAGCGTCAATACTATAATCAAAAAACACTTCATTTATATTCTCCGTTTTTCGATATATAAATCGCTTACATCGTTATAGCCATTCTAAGTTTTTCAGCAGCTTCTTCATAGGTTTCTTCATAGACTATCTTTAAAAGGTCATTGTCTGGATCTCTAACTTTATATCTTAATATTCCCTCCTTCATTGTTACCACATTCAACTGTCCAGAATCTGGCCTAGAACCATTTGGTTTTTTTATAAATATTTGAATTTCAACATTCTTTGGAGTAAATGGGTAATTTTTCAGAAAAGGACGAATCTGTTCCTTACTATTTATAATGTTAATAAAAACAGTCCCTGCTGACATTAATAATTCACGAGCCTGATCGATTTCTACCAGGTTAAAATATTGAAAAGCCAATGCAAGCATCCAAATTTCATCCATCATCCCAGAACCTGTTCCAAAAGGAAATAAGTTCTTTTCCATTTTCAATTGAATAAATGCCTGATTTGTAACTTCATTTGCCATGGATTGCTTCGTGGGCGCGTAAGGATTCTCTATCTGTGGGAGATCACAGCTTGTGAATACACTCATTAAAAACAGAAGAAAAACAACTCTTATTCTCATAAAATTATCACAGATTAACAATTCGCAAAAAAGTGACTCATAAATTAACTACTCATACTGACCATTTCGATTAATATAATCCTGAAGAATGTCTTTTTTAACATCATCAAATGTAGGACTTTGAAAACTATGGTCCCATCCGTCATTTGGATCACGATCAGGATGCGGTTCTAATAAAATAAGTCGCTCTTTATCTTCCTGCAATCGATTTAAGATATCTGCCCTGTCTTCTCCCTCAAGAGAGGCCAGGTTACCCGCGCCTAGAAGAAGAGTAGAAATATTCTGACCTAAGTGCACACGATCTAATTTGCTCGCATAATGAAACGATTTATAACATAAATCCGCTGGTATAATGATCGCTGGTCCCAAAGCACAAATAATCACACGATCGCGAATTTCTTTTGGAGCTTTCATCAATGCATTTTTAGCAAGAATGGTTCCCATACTATGCGTAAACTGAAGATATTTGGCATTGGGATTATTTTTATTTTCCTCATGAAACTTTATCCAATCTTCTAACAGCGAATCTGCGGTAATGGGGGAAATCCCATTATAGCTTAAGGTAAATATTTCCAAAATATCTGCAAGGAAACCATTGGAGTGGTTATATACTCCCTTCATTGCCATACCACCAGAGAATTTTCCGAGATTTTCAAGATGACTATATGCTTCATCAACTGATGTGTTCATTCCATTAACAAATCCTGCAGACATCCCTTGACGAGTCCATCCTGGAGTTCCTATATGGCAAGATTCAGAAGGCCCAGTCGATGACTGACTACCTGGAGAAGAAATATTATGAAAGTTCCTTAATTCTCGAGGCAAGCTTGTTATGCTCGGTTCAGATGAGGACGTGGCAGAGTTAAACATACCCCCATTTTTTCCAAAGAACTCCATAATGCTATCGAGAGCATTCATAGAATCCCCCTCCTTATGCCCATCTAGAAAAGCCTGTACCTCAGGAGTCACCCCCGGCGAAAGCGTTCCTTTGAGGAGGTTTTCTACATAATATCGATCCTGTTCTGGAAGAGCATGCATAATGGGATCCATCCAATTATCGCTCGCTCCAATCTCTTTTGAGTCTAGTGACGCAGTAAGCATGGAAGTTGCCCAACGCATTCCTTCGATATAGTCGTGCTGCTGCGGAGAGGCAGCATTCATTGAGGTGAGTGGCTTTAATAGGCTTTCAAGGATAATGAAGCGTTCAGATGGACCGCCCAGGGAGTGTTGTGCAAGAGGATCGTGGGAAAATGGTTTCTGAAACTCCATGGCATATTGCGGGAATGGATTGAGATCACTTCCTTTTGTAAAAGTTGCAGGATCCCCGGAAAACTCATTTGCAGAGGTTCTCATCGGACTCATTGAATGATTCTCAAACTCTGATGAAATGGACTTTGCCTGCTCATTTTCAAAGAGGGACGAGAACGGTTGAGACGAGTCGTTTGGAGTTGGTGATGATCCAGAAACATCAAGATCTGAACCCTCTTCATCCTCGCGCCTTCTACCCAAGCCCTTCGCACCTCCTACAGCAGCACCTGCGCCTGCTGTGCTTCCTGCTGCTGCAGCTCCTAATAAGAAATAAGCTCCAACGGCCACAGCAACAACTCCCGCTCCAATCAAGAACTCTTTTTTGTGGTCTGTAACAAAATCAATGGTCGTATCTGCCACTTTCTTGACTGCATGAACAGCTTCTCTACCTACATGCTCACAAGCCTTGCCTGTCTTCTTTAATGCTTTCTTGCCCTTCTTCGCCGCTTTCTTTGTTGTATCCCAAGTCTTTTCGCCGAGTTTTTTTAGCTCTTTTCCTATGCGTTCAAGCTTTCTAAACCCCCAGTTCTTACATTGAAGGAGGTCTGCATCATAGTTTCTGGGATCAAGAAGTGCAAATTCACCATGAATGGGATGATAAAGCGCATAAGGGTAGGCATACTCTGCAGTATCATCAATCTCATCTTGTAGATCGAGAAGGTGGTATTCGGAGCTGCGCATTTCGCTCTTCTCCGCCTCTTCCAGCATTTGCAGGGCCTTAAGGTAAAACTGGGAGATGAGCGCCAACCTTTGATGCCTTTCTATGGAAAGCTGGACGTCCCTCCCATTCCATAGGGGCTGATTGAGTGGCCCGTAAGCCGTCTCCTCAAAGCCGAACCCATCTGCAACGCTATCTGAAGAATCAATGCACTCTACGCTCATAACACCCCTCAAAATTAAATTTTTCGATAAAATAAAAAACTTTAACTTTGAAGAGAATTTAAAGAAAATAAAATTTTTAGATTGAAAAGAGCTGACAGTTTTTATGAAAAAATTTTTTACTTCAAAAACAGAAAGCTATATGCATGCGAGCTAAAAATGACCTTTAGCCACTCTTGGTACAGTGATGGTATAATGGATTAAAATTGCTATCGAGGTTACTTACGCTCAGACTGCATCATTATCGCAGGTTCGAGAATAACGCTTGACCCAGCGTCATTTTCTTTAGCAACCAGTAGCTTTTTTCAGTTGCTCGCTTTTTCCGAACAACTGAAACTGCAAGTTCAACTGTACTGTATTTGAGTACAGTTGAACAAATCGTCTATGTCTGTTTTTTCAGTTGTACCCTTTTTCGGTACAACTGAAAAAAGCTACCATTTTCAAAGCCAAGGAAACCTAACGCTTCTTGCCCACCACCTTCTTAGCCAGCTTCTTCCCTCTTTTAGGCACACGCTCTGCGGCAACAGACTCCTTGCGATAGATCTTTGCAATCTTCGTGAACTTGATCGTTCCCGTTCGCACCCTCTGAGCTGCAGCGCGATTGCCTCCAGCTGCTTTTTCTAAATCGTGAATGAGCTCCGCAAGAACTTGCTGAATTTCAGAAATCGTCTCCTTTAATACCATGTGCCATCTCCCAATGATTGTAAGAAGACTTCATAGGGAATTTTCACAAAATCCGCAAGGATTTCTTTCCACTTTTTACGGGTGTTTCGTCCAAAATAAATCCGCCTGTGATAGACTTAAGCTCATGTATTACGTCAACGGCCATTACATCCCTAAAGAAGATGCAAAAATTTCCATTCTGGACCTTGCCGTCCTGAGAGGATTTAGCGTCTTTGATTATCTGCGTACTTATCGCGGCCGCCCCTTCCATCTTGAAGACCACCTCCAGCGATTAAAATACTCCGCTGACCACGTCTGCCTCCAGCTTCCCCATTCCCTTCCAGAGATAGAACACATCGTGGGTACCGTCCTCCACAAAAACGAGCTCCCGGAAGCCAGCATTAAAATCCTCGTCACAGGAGGAGCCAGCGAAGACCACTTCACCCCCCTGCCAGGAAACAACCTCATCGTCTTTGCCTATCCACTCACCGCCTACCCCTCCGAATATTACGAACAGGGCGTCAATGTCATCACAACCAGGTTAAGCCGCAGCGTACCCACGGGTAAAACCACCCAATACACCTCTGCCATCATCGCCATGCAGCGCGGCAAAGCCCAAAACGCTAAGGAAGCCCTCTATCTCAATAGCAAAGATGAGATCCTTGAAGCCACCACCAGCAACTTTTTTGCCTTCAAGGATGATATCCTCTACACCTGCTGCTCCGAAGAGGTGCTCATCGGCATCACCCGTGAGATCGTCCTCAAGCTCGCAGAGCCCCATTTCCCCATCCAACTCCAACCCATCCACCTCAGCGAAATACCCAACCTCGACGAAGCCTTCATCACCGCCAGCAATAAAGAGGTCATGCCCGTTACTCACATCGACTCCACCCCCGTTGGCAATGGAAAAGTCGGCCCCCGCACCCAAAAGATCATGCAGCTCTTCCGCTCCTACACCCAGCAATCCCACTGGCCTACTCTAAACATCCCTCGTTACCATTCCTAAACCCTCCTCCCTCTATAGGATAGGATGCCCTTCGTGCATTTTACCTTAAAAAAAGCGTTTTCCGTAGACATCCAAGCATCTTTATGGTAACTTAAATATAAGTTAGAGTTTTTTGATCATCTTATTTAAGTGACCACGAAACACTAGCGTTTGTTAGTTGAGCCCGTGTTTTGTCCCCTGCGTGCAGTTTTGCTTAAGCTGGCGATCAGATCCCGAGTCAACGTTAAATTATTGGTAACTAATGACTTAGCTCCTTACCAACAGGGGCCGGGAAAATCCCTACCCCCTCAGTCTAAGGAACTTAAGTATTTTTTGGAGAATTATGAATCAAGCATCAAATAAAAAACTGTACGTCGGAAGCCTCCCATTCAGCACAACTGAAGAAGAGCTCCATGAGCTATTTTCTTCTTTCGGGCCGATCTCTTCCGTCCGGATCGTCACTGACAAATTCACAGGCATGTCCAAAGGTTTTGGATTTGTCGAAATGGAAAACGCAGACGATGCGCGCAAAGCAGTTGAAGGATTGAACGGCAAAGCTCTCAGCGGCCGTACCCTGATCGTTAACGACGCTCGCCCAGAACAACCACGCGCACCCCGCTCAGGCGGACGTGATGATCGTGGTGGTGGATTCCGCGGTGGACGTGGTGAAGGTCGTCCTTTCCACTCACGCAGAGATGAACGTTAATCCTATTTATTAATGCTTCTCAAAAAGGCCAAGGAGCTTCGGCTCCTTGGCCTTTTTTATGCTCAAGAATGAGCACAAAGAAACTTTTCTAGATTGCTGCATTTCTGAGAAAGAACAAACCCTTCTTCTGGATCAAAATTCTTACAATCGATGACCTCGAGCGCTTTGATCTGGGGATGTCCTGCAAAAGACACTAAATCTGAACTTTTAAATTCTGGACAGTTTTTTATAACTAATTTCTCAATCTTTGGAAATTGGTTCAGCATTACATTCACATCGCTGACCTTCAAATTTTTAAATCCCTGTAATTCCAGTGAATTCAAAGATGGGCAGCTGCTCAAGACTTTAAGCAGCTCAGGCAAATTCTGAAGATGCTTTTTTTCTCCCAAGACAAGCGCGTTTAATTTTGGGGAGCTGTGCAATAGATTTATAATTGCTTGTAATTCGACTGAATAAGCAATCGAGGCAATATTTAAAGAGCGTAGATTGCTTGCATTCTTAGCTAAAGCATTCAAAGCCTCATCTCCAATGCTCATATGGAGTCCCAAATCGACATGAACCACCTTTTCCAATTTCGAAAATGTCTCTACCCAATCCCGCTCTTGCATGCCCGAACACTGGTTAATCCTAAATAGGGTAATCTCGTTAAAAAGCGTACAGAGCTCCTTGAGCTTTCCCTTTTCAATCCACGGGTTTTTATCAAAATCCAGAGCATGAACCCGGGTCTTGTTTGCATTAAATAAGTACCAGTCCGCTAAGTCAATCTTCTCAAAATTCCCAAAGCTCTTCATCATCGCTAGAGCAAGCCTTTCTTTAAAATAACGGCTTTCCCAGGTCATCTCAGGTTCATCCTTCTTGGGCAGCCATCCCTTATCTTCGCAAAGCCTGCGCCAAACGCATTCCGTTTCCCACACAACCTCAGGGCAGGGCTGGCCTCCCCCCTCTTTTTCCATCCAAACCCGATTCTGCTTCTGCCATTCAACTAGGACATAGGGATGCTTAATTAATTCCATAAGAGCCCCTGGCAATTTGCCCATGTCTTCGCCCTTTGTTTGATGGATAAACGGCAGGACATCCATGAACCAAGCCGTAGTCAGAGAAAGGGAGGAGGGGCCTTTAGGGGTTAGCGCATGGCCTACCGGGCTGCCCAAGTCCTTGTCCACCCCTTTGCGGATCTGAGCGGCACAAAGCTCCTGAAGGGAAGGAATCCCCGTCTGAGGCTGTTGAAGCATAGAGGTTTGGATAGACATGGATAAACTCTCCCTTTATCTAGATTAAAAATTGTCCAGGCATGCAAAACACATGCTATTGATTTTCAGCGTGTTAGATTCTTTTCAGCGCTAAAATCGTACTTCAAATCAAGATAGGGATTCTATCAGATAACTAATCAAACACCAAGCAAAACTAAATAATTATCAACAACTTAACAATTTAATTACGGAAATTAACAAAACATAAAACAAAGTAAAACATATAAACAATCGTGATTATCAATTACTTGTAAATATCGACACACAAAACAATATAAATATTAGTTTAAATAATGAATGTAAAAACATGTCTGTCAACAACTTAATAAATTAATTTCAGACAGTCAAACAAAATAATTAAATATGTGGTATAATTAAGTTAATAACTCTAATTAAAATTTTTACATTCGTTTATATGGCAGAAGATAGATCCTTTGACTACATTATTTCATCTAAGCCCCCCTCCTCGGGAGAACCTACCGAGATAAAAGGGGAAGGGGTTAAACCCGTACGTATCAAGGTCATCGACAAAACTAATTCGAAGGGGCAAGAGCGCCGCAAAGTGATAGGGCGCATTTTTGAAGAAAATAAACCATCGACCGACAAACAGATCACAATAACTAGCTGGGACGAGAAAGAAGTAACATATCAAATCCAAGGCGAAAGTGAATCTCATTCTATTCCGCTTGAGGGCAAGGGAACTGCTCCTAAAGTAGAGGTGCATTTAGCACCCACTGTTTCTGAGACTGAATCAACAAGTGAACACATCGCTGCGCGGCTATTTGCTTTTGGAGCATCTTATGAAAAGCTATTCTCAGAAAATATACTAGCAAACTTATTAGGCCCGCTTTGGTTGTGTGTGATCCTTCCGGTCTGGGCTATCTACGACTCTTGGAATAAACTAGAAGAAGAAGCCCGAACACCTCTTTTAGAAAGCATTGCTCCATCCGGTCCTGAAGGTTTTCTCGAAGTTCTCAATGATACCATCAAGGTTCTGCAAAATGAGCTAGAAGGGAAAGATACGACACCACTACATCAGCTGCAAGAAGGGATTAAAAACGGGGAAAACCTATTAAAGGGAGTTGATGATCTTAAAGCCCGAGAAAACTTCCTTAGCAATATAAGAGAAAAAATTGACAAAAGCTCAAAAGAAAAGCCAGTCTTACTTCCCGCAGGCTATTACACAGATAGGGGCTATCAAACAGCTCTTCTTTCTATCTATTATAATAAAGAGACAAATGAGTACATGGTTCAAAAATTCTCGCTTGCCTGCGAGGATCCTCAGCATTCTGGAAAAATCGTTCCCATGCTGGAATACACATTAACGCCCAAAAACTTAGATGCATTCCTTCCCCTATTAATCGCTCTGCAAGAAAAGCCTAAATTGATGGCCGTTTCCCCAGAAGAAAGAAAACAGTTAGAAGCTCTTGGAGAAAAATCGCAGCGAGCTCGCTCTACGGAAGCCATATCAGACCCCCTTTCGAGTCTTTTGGGCACTGGTAAAATCTCCAAAGAAACCCCCACAATGAAACCCAGTGACGATCCTTTGAAGCTCCTGTTTGCTTACCTAAAGACGACTGATCAGGTTACGGATAAAGCGCAGTTCATGAGCCATGTACTAGAATCCGCCGCTTCCCACTTCTTAAAATACTGTGACCGTCTGACCCCCGATCGCAAAGAACATTCTCTTCGTATCCTCGACAAGCGTTTGCAAAAATTGGAAAACAATCTCAGCAAGGACCCAACGCTTGCAAAAATGATCGTGGGCCCTTTCCGAGAAAAAATTGACTCTGAAGTAAAAGTTTCTAAGCTAGCAAAACTAGAGCAAAGAGAAGCAGCTAGAAAGGCAGCCCTCACAGAGCCCATGCCGAATGTACCCATCCAGCTGAGCATCAAAACAACTAAGGCCGTCGCAGCCTCGACATCCGATATTGAAATGCAGCAAGAAAAGGATGTTCCAGGCATTTACTCTCACTCAAAAGCGATGCAAAGATTAGATGCAATTTTTACTAAAGCCCCATCTAAAGAGGAAGCAGAAGAGGTCATTAGTAACCTGCGTGAACTACATAACGCTGTAGACGGACTAATGAAAGTAAAGGATTTCCAAAAGGCAAGAACTGCGGCTACATTAATGCTTTCCTGCCTTCCTAGTATGGACATTCCAAAACTATGGGAAAATTTTACTCCTGAGCAGATGAATGAGATCAGTGGGCTCCTTGAGAAAACCACTGGCAACCTCTTTGAGGCTAAATTTAGACTCGGCGATGGCGTTCTCTGGCCGGATGAGTTAATTCATGTCTGGAATTCAAAAGCTGTCATGCTTTCGCTTGTACGCGAAAGATATGCTCGGTTGAAATCGGAGGCTCTAGCCCGCTTACAAGATCCCGAACTTCGCGAAAAAGCTGGGTTCAACGAAGTGCCTACGGCTGAAGAATGGGATCATTATTTTGATGGCAGGAAGAACATTAAAAAACACGCCGAATTCTTAAAAACACTTGGGATCCCCTTCGAATCCGCTGAAGCCCTCATCATGAGAAACTATACCCTTGAAAGCACGAAAATATGCCACCTCATAGAAAAAGACCCTTATTTACACTTTGGCGAAGATCCTCTTTTAGATAAAAAAGCAAACGCCCTTGTAGCCTTTTTCAAAAATGACCAAAAGGGCCGAAAGTCCATTCTCTTTAATGCATTCGAAGAAAAAAGACCCCGAAACAGATTTACAGGACTCGTCCAGAGTGCGGTTCTTCCCATCCGTGAAGCTTATGATATGCCAACTCCAGAGATGGAAGAATTTACAGCGCGCGCTATGAAAGAAATCGAACGTTCTGAAGAGCCGCTTTTACCTTCTTTCTTAATTGATCTTCGCAGACATGAAGTCTGGGCTGACGGTTTGTTCAATCCCAAAGGCACCCTCTATATCGCCTTCCCGAACACCGTACAAGGAGGAGCCGGCGCAATTTCTTGGGCAACTACAAACTATGCCAAAGCCAAAGAGACTTCTGAAGAACAATCTGAAATCTCTTTAGCGCTCAGAGATATGCAGTACTTGGATGCACGCAAGCGCCTTGCAGAAATGGGAAGGCTTTCCATTCAAATTGGCAGTACCGTTTTTGATGATAAAAATCCGGCTGTGCGAATCCTCTCAGAGCCTATGCCTAACGCGTCTACTGAGTCGACTTATGGTCTTTGCCTTTATCCGCGCCGACTTCCTCCTAAGCTCAGGCTGCTCGATGAACCCGAAAATCCTCATTTATATCAACCTGTGCTCGGGATGATGCCGGAAGCATTGGCACTATCTCAGCTGGGATCCAAGGTGGGGATAGCTGCTAAAAAGCTGTCACCCGAAGATTTTGAAGAAATAGATAAAGAACAAACAAAGCGCTTATATTCTCCCCCTCAAGATCCCCATTTAGAATATAAACAAACACCCGCATTGTTATTAGTTAATGCTTCTGCAGAAGGATCTTTAAGCAATTTAGATCCACTGGACCGCTACCGAGTCACGTCCTTAAGATCAACAAAACCCTGTTATACTTCATTTAGAGTCTGGCAGCTCATTCAAAACTCACCCCATTTGATTGATAATCCTATCCTTCAAAATCACCTTCTTTCCCTTTTGTTCGACAAGCAAGCTTTAAGAATGCATTTCTTCCGAGAACCTCAAGAATTCATCCCGATCGTAAGAAATCTCGATGCTCAAATTCGTGAGAACCTAGAGAAAGGCAACTTGATAAGAGCTGCATTTCTCTCCTTTTTATCTAAGCGGCTAGAACAAGAAGTCGAAGAAGCCTCCGTTTTCTGGGAAAAAATCAAAGATAATGATGAAACGGCTTTCGAACAGATGCTCAATTGGCAAAGGTCATTGCGTCCATCGGATGCGTTAAGCAAACTCGATGTAGAAAATTACCAAAAAAAATGTGCCACAGAAGCAAAGGACAAACTAAAAGCTCTAGAAAAGCTCAAAGACACCTTTCCTTCAGCAGATACAAAATATGAAGGAGTCCTCCCAGACAAAAAAGAAGCCAAACTCTCCGTTCGAGATGCAATGCTCAAGCTTTTCAGTGAGCCCAAAAAAGACACAGATATAAAATCGCTTGCTCTCTTTATATTGGCTGATCTGAATGAAACTACCCTTGACACTTTATCCGCCGACGACACAGCTATTCTTTTAGAAGCATGGCATATCGTTCGATCCTCTCAGACAGATATCTCGATCCCCAATCTGCGCGAACTTATTGTCATGAAGATGGAAAAAACGCTTCTTCCTCTCATTGCACAAAAAATGGCGAGTGATAAAGAGTTTAGCAAAAAGGTGCTTTTTCATTTGTCAGGCCTCGAACCCCCTGAATGGCAAATCGACAATGCTGACCCTTGCAAGTTTTTCACAACGGAAGCCACTGTCAACATCGCGACCGGCGAAGTAAGCGGTTCCATGAAAACCCGCTTGACTGGAGCAAACCTCCGCTTTCCTATCCCCGATGAAATTACTGGCGACGAGCGGTATATCCGCTTATTTGGCAGCGCACGTTTTTCTGCAAAAATAACAACCTCTAAAGACAATCCTGCCCAGCAAGAATACCAATTTGAACTTGGCGGAAGAGAGTTCACTTTAGTCTACGATCGAAAGAAAAAAGATTTAAGCATCTATCAATCGTTCACCGTGAAAGATTCTCATCAACCTCAACAAACAGTTAAATTCAAATTTGTTGAGAACGTCAAATGCTCAGAAAAATCCAATTTTGCTAAGACAATCCAACATTATGGAGTCTGGGTGAATGAAACGAACTCTCATCATGCACTATTGATTCCAGGAAAAATGCAAGATTGGACAAAGCTAGACGACCTCTTAAAAGACGCATTTAAGATCTCTTTAGATGAAACCGGGACGCTTATTACCAATTCCAAACGCATGTATGTGATCCAAGACTCGGAGCATATTGCGACCCCCTATTTTCCTTTCGTAGAAGAAAGCGACATCGTCTTTTTAACCGATAGCTCAGAGAACAAGATCAAACAGGTTCGACTTCTCAAAGAAAAAATGGAATTTGAGGTCACAGCAGAGGGCAACTTACGCCCCCTGGATAAAGAACCCGGTTGGGAGTGCTGGTTTTCCAATACAAAAGAACTTGTAGATCGCTTTGGCCCTGCTTATGAGCAGTACATACTCCCTATAAAGAAAGGCAAGATGGTAGAATTACGCCTCTTCCCTCATGCGATTAATCCCTTAAGACGCCGCGGAGAAACAGAAAGCCTGCTTAACTTTGACAAAAAGGATCCTTGGGAAATGTCCCTTCCCACTCTAACTGTTAAGATCGATGATCAAGGCAGAATGCATGGTTCTCATGCTGGCTTCCTGTATCTTGCTTACGTTGCCTTTGCCCAAGGAGATCTCGATCGCGCTGCGCTCTATCTCGATGAAGCATCGCGAGCCGATAAAACCGATCCCAAAGAAGTCGAGGTTATTCGACTCATCCTCTCTATGCTCCGCGAGCAGCCTCATGCCACTGCTAAAACAGTTGCATTCCAGCTCAAAGCAGAGATGACCGCCCGACAGATTTTAAGAGATTACTATCATGTTCCTGAATTTGATCTTGCAAATTGGGAAGCTCATACTAACGAGATTGAGCGGATCCTTACTTTGTATAAAGAATATGAAAATGCTATCAATGATCCTGATAAAGAACACCAACTTAAAACAGCCAAGCTCCTTTTGACAGAGCAAGAAGAGGCAGAGTTTGACCGTTTCCGCTTTGAATCAATCCAAACACTTGTACAAGTCCAAGAACCGCGATTAGAGGTTCCCTCTGCCGAAGAAATCAAACAAAAACGAGTAGACTCCCTTTCTGAATCACCTGAGTTTATGAACTATTTTATTTTATGGATGGAACCCGCTATCCCGGGAGCGACAAAAGAGAAAGTTCTTAAAATGGGCATGTTGCCAACACCAGAAAATGTTCTTAAAAACTTCTGGACTTACTGGGAACTCATTGCCAAAAAGGAGCTCAAACTTGAAGACCTTGCCCCATTGATGCTCCCTATTAGTGCCGCTAAAGGTTCCGATCCCGCCCTCATCAATGCTGTTGACTTCGCTCGCAGGCTTCTTCTGACATTTGCACACTATGTAAACCAAATGCACTCTGGGTTGATTGCAAAAAAAGAAGCGGACATTGCCAACCTGAAAAATAAACTAGAAGAACAGAAATCTCTGCTTGAAGCTGCAAAAAAAGATATCAAAGAGGGAGATGAAGATAAGCTTGTACTATTAGAGCAAGAACTTAAAGAACTGAAAGAACAAGTCGCCGATAGCGAGGTGATTCAAAAGAAAACCACAGCACACGATGATCTAAAACAACGGGTTGATAAACCAGAAAAAATTATAAGCGCTATTAATAAAACAGAAGAGAATATTAGCAATCAAAATACAGAGTTGAGGAGGCTAAAAGAGCTATCAAAAACTCTTTTCACAACTAAGCAAGAAAAGACGGGAAAAACTAATTTTGAGACTTCATTCCCATCACCTGGAAAAGAAATTTTTGAAGCGAAACAAAATCTGCTTCCTGAAGAAATTAAAATGGCGGAAGCAAAATTGATTGGTTATGACCAACTCATTAGCGCATATCAAGGTCACAAACAAAAGACTCATACAGATGCAATAAAAAAAATCTCCGAAGCTCTAAAAGGCTCTGACAAAGTAAAAGGTTTTATTTCACTTATGTTGCAAGGTGGTGCAGCAGTTGAGATAGATGATGAGTCTACTACATTATTAGGAGCTAAGCAGATTGTTCCTGCGGAACTTTCCACCTTTGAAGCTAAAATCACACCACCTACTCCTACTAAGTTATCCTTGCAGCAATTCCGCGATCAAGTGGGTAAAGCAACTCTACCTGCCGAAGAGAAAAAGCTGTATTTAGAAGCTCTCAAAAGAGTCGAATCAAGTACAGAGCCAGAGCCCATCAATGACCTGCTTCGCAAACTGCTTTCCGAAGGCAAGATGCCTATGGTCGCCCTTCGCCGCTATAATGCTACAAAAGAGGCGATTAGGAAGCTAGAATCTCAGCCAGAAGTTCAACTCCCCTTTGTCGAAAGTAAAATCGAGTTAGACAAGAAAAAACCCACTCAACTCGAAACCTTTTTTACTGCTGATCTTCGCTTGCCAACCAAACGTCAAGTGCAAAGGCTTGGCGCTGTATTCAAAGAGCAGCGGCAATATCATGCGGCATGGCTACAGACCTACAATCAAATTCTCGGCGCTAACGAACAAGTGCTGCAAGAACAAATCGCAAAAGAGCCTGTACGAATCACTAGCACAAAAGACGTCGCTCAATTTTTACTTTCCTCTGCAGCAAAGATCCGGCTTGCAGAAATTAATAATAACGTCGCTCAAATACAATTAGTAAATATAACACATGCAAACCTCCAAATAATTTCTCAAGATTTAACGACTCTTTCTAAACAATATGAAGACCATCTCAAGCTAGAACAAATCGCGTTGATTGATCAAAGAAGTGAAGCAGCCAAGGAACCCTTCAGCGAGGTTCCAGAATCAACTCCTGAAGAAATGAGAGATATGGTTGCCCATGAAAATGAGCGATTTATTAAAGGCCTTGAAGAAGCCACTGATAAGAAAAAAGCAATGATCAATTCTAGAAAAGGCTACATCAGCGAACAGCAATTAGGCCAGCTCATTGATACACTGCAAAACGGAATTATAAGAAATGGCTCGCTTCTTAAGCAGAAGCAAGAAGAAATTTTTAACGCCTTTATCCCCTTCGCTGATCATTTTGAGTTGGGAACGATATTCCGCAATCCAGAAAAATACACGGCTCAAGAAAGGATGAATCTCATCATCGATCTTTGCGAGGATGGTAGATTATCCAAAGAAATCAAAGATGATACAAAACGCGATCAGCTGCTCTCTTTGATTGCAAATTATCTGTTTACAGCAACAGAAATGCAGCAGCAAGAAAAAGCCCTTGATGACGCTGCGAAACTTCACTCTCTTGCACTTAGAAGAGAATCTCTTCAAGTGCAACATCAAGAGATCAGTGCTAAAATCGCTAACTTCTGGACTTCCAGCGATATTAAGCCCGAATTAGAGCGGCAAGCCCAACAAGTTAAAGAGCAGATTGAAGAACTTGAGCTTGAATGGAAAGAGCTCTCTTCATCCATCCAAGATAAGATTGAAGCTGGAGCAAACAACAAGAGATTTTCTGATGAGTCATATGAGTCATATAAGGAATTAAATGAACAAATCCTCAAGCTTGAAAATGAGCTACAAAGCACTAAAGACAATATTGAAAGAGCAAAAGAACTCGAAACTTTGATCGCCGAGCTCAAGGAAAGAAGAGAAAAAGCTAAGTCATATAAAGCTACTATTCTTGATGTGTTAAATAAAAAAATCACCCAGTTCGGGAAAGAGCTACAAACTGTTAAAGACGAGATCAAAATAGTAGAACAACAGCGCAATAATGCAGGCAAAACGACTGAAGGGAAAGCCAAACTCCCTGAACTTAAGGCCAAATTTGAACAACTTCATCAAAAATCAAAAGAACTTGAAACTCTGATTAAAGAGCTGGACGCTAGAAAAGATAAAATCCAGGAACAAACAGGCCCGATCATTGATCAGGAGCAAACTCTACCCTGCCTTGTCCGCGAGTACCGTCAAAAACTGATCTTCACTCGTGCACAGATTGAAAAGATCGAAACCATGCTCGATGATCCCAATGCTTTGGAAGAATTCCGCATGGGCTTAGGAAAATCTTCTGTGATCTTCCCTTGCGTCTCCAGAATCTTAATCAACCGCGGCAAATTCCCGATCTGCCTGTTCACGGAAGAACTGATTGAGCAAAGCCGCAAGGACATGGATAAAAAAGCCTACTTCTTCCAGTTCAATAGGAATTCATCCGTCGCAGCCCCAGATCTAGCTGAGGAGTATCTCACTCTATGCAAGGTAAAACGCTCTGGTAGATATCTGATGGCAACCGTCGAACGAGTTGCCGCTCTAGAGAACAAAATCATTGAGCTAGAAAAAAAACTTAAGGAACTGTGGGAAGAAAGCAACAAGATAGAAGAAGCTAAGGCGAAAAAAGAAGAGGAAGAAAAAGCCAAAACTCCACTTCCAGAGACCCCAAAAACAGAGAGCACTGGACAGCCTTCCACTGGCGGTGCAGGATTGCCGACGACAGCTCAAGCGAAACCAGCCTCCAAATGGGGCTTTTTTGGAAAAGCTGCAGAGAGTCTTAAAAAAGGAGCCGCCGTTGCAACAACCAAAGCCGCTGAAGCAAAAAAACAGGCGTTCGTAGAACCTGAACAACACAAACTCTTTGATGAGATGAGCGAAAAATTGGAACAGCTTTACTGGCTGAAAAATATCGCTTCTCTTTTTGATGACCCAAATACACGTATTGTCGCTGACGAGATCGATGAAATTTTTAGCATTGTCTCAGAAAAGAACTATTCCGATGGACTGCGTGAACCAATCAACAAAATCGCCTTTGATTCTGGGAAAATGATCTTCGAGTATATTATTACTCCAAAGGATGGCGAAGATCCCGCAATCACAGAATTCCGAGAAGCTTTGTTGAATGATGGACTTTCAAACTACAAAAAAGAGAAAATTCAAGCTGCCATGAAAGCGCTTGCAAGCGCTCTTTACGATGATGACAACTTTTGGCTCAATAATGGCTGGACGCTCGATGATAGACCTAACAAAGAAGAATTTGCCGAATTCCTTTCCAACATCGAAACATTAGAATTGCCTAGAGGAATGCCCAAATGGAATGAGGCAGGGAATAAAAAAGTCGCCTTCATTGGAGCCCTGCGCCACTGGTTTACAATGACCCTGCCTACGCTTTGTGAAAAGCAGGATGGCAAAGATTACGGATTTGGACCAAATGGTTTTTCCGTTGTTCCATTCAAAGAACAAAGGACAAAACCCAATACCATGTTTGGGCAGGAAGCGGAATTGATTGGCTACCATCTCCTGGCCTATGTGCGAAATAGCAAAAATCCTGAATTCGATAAATTCGTTCTCTCCCAAATCCCTGACATCCAAACCCGCGCTTCCAAATCTGCTGATAGCCAATGGAGAACATGGCTTAATAAACTCGATCCTGAAAAAACCAATGATCCCAAAGTCATTCTTCAGAATTTACGGGTCCAAGAAAATTACACTCAACGGGTAGAATTCTTAGAATTCATTATGCGGGAAAGCCCCCGTATTGATGTTTTCCACTCTCAACTCGCGAGGAACGTCCAGGATACGATTTTAGGGAGAAAAGTTGCTGGAGCCTCAGGAACCATGTCCCGTTATTCTCTTCCTGAGCAATTCTCCTACGATAGATACAAAGATGCGCGTACAGGCACAGGAGACACCTTGCTGCGCCTGGCCCTCATGGGCAAGGGTTTTAATGAAAAAGTCGGCATCTTTACCGATTTAATGGATCAGATCACTCAATTGACCAAAGATACTAAATGTAAAGCGATCATCAATCAAGGATACGCCACTCCAAATATGACATCTCGCGATGTCATCGCATATTTGCGCAGCGAAGAAGAAAAAGCAATTAAAGCAGGACAGCTTAAACGCGAAGACAGACGGCAATATGTTTTTGTTGACCCTCAAACCAAACAGGCCTACCTATGGATGCCAGACAACTTGAGTCCAGAACCTTTTGATAAAGATTTAGACGCCCATAAAATTTCTTCTGCAAAAGTGCTTTACTATTTTGGCCCTGCTGATACTCGCGGCACCGACTTTAAAATCCCCTATGGCTACGGAGCGCTGATTGTCGGCCCGACTACAACACCTGATGAGTTCGACCAGGCGATCTGGCGCTTGCGCGGACTCGGCCAAGGTCAAGACTGTAAGATGTTCGCTAAAAAGACCCACTCTGAGCAATTTGCTCCCGGTGTAGAGAAGCCCCTGTTTAAACACCTTATCTCCGCAGTCGCATTAAAAGGGGTTCAATCCAATGCGACGGTCAACCTCAAGGCTGCATCCAATCGCCCTGAAGCAGCTCTTAAACAAGAGGTTAAAAAAGCCATTTTCACGCCAAGCGGATCTAGCGATCGCTTCCTCAAAGCCAAACAAGATCTAATCGCTAGACAGCAAGTAGGAAAAGAAATCAGGGGAACCGCTGAGTCTTTCAAAGCCGTCGAAAGCCTCTTTGTCCGTTCCAAAGAGCTCAACTTTGAATCGGACTATACGCCATCGGTTATGGTTGATATCATGCCGTTTCTGAAAGACAAATATGATCAGATGGTGACAACGATAGATGGCACTAAAGACAAACCAGGGATTTTACAAAAACTACCCAGTGCTACATTAGATACAGACCCAGGCGCAACAAGAGTCAAAGACTTCCACTCCAAAGTCCTCCTGGCAAAAAGCAATATTGCGGAAGAAGGCAAAAAGCTCGACGATAAAAAGAACGAAGAATTCCATAAAAAATTCTTGCAATCAAAAGTTTCCAAATCAGAAACAGGCCAAAAAGACGCTCAAGCAGAGGTCCAAGAGCAGCAACAACAGCAGCAACAGCAACAAGAACAAACTCAGACATCCCAGGAGAAAAAGAGCACCAAATTTAATGCCTTGAGCGATGCAGCAAGAGGGTCTGCAGGGGAACATCAAAGGGTTGGGTCCTTTAATTACGTGATGTCGCAAGTCTCTTTGCCTGTATATTCAATGAATGCACTATATCCAAGCTGCGGTCTAGATGCATCTCTCCTTATTAATCTTACCCTTTCGTCAAAAGAGTGGATGAAGGTATGTCCTCCGATTGGTAGATCAACAGGATATCTCGTCACGGGATATAATAACAATAAGTCAACTTGGATCACAACATGGATAACGGATCTGGATTACGAAGATCTCAGATCGGAGTTATCGATAGGCTCGGGAGGAATAGTAGACTGTTTTTCAATACTTTCAATTCCAGAAACAGCTGACGAACCAGAGATTTTATATAATTTAAATCCTCTTGGAGAGGGAAAGAAAAACTATGATGAGCTAAATGTAGCTATTGCAAAGCTCGCAATGGGCTATAGTACTTATCCCGAAGGAGAAAGAAAAAAGCTATTTGAGTGGTTTACTACTCAACTTACCGAAGCGGAAAGAAACAACTGGATCAACGAACTGTCTCACAAAGGGGCTCAAAAGCCCTGCATTGCAATGCTCCAAGCTTGGAGTAAACCGAACGCGACTTATGTTCCTTCGCCCACAATTCTTGAGGAAACAACTCCAAAAGTGACCAAAACTCGGGAAGAAAGGTCAAAAAAATCGCAATCTTCTTTCAAACCTACTATTAAATCTTCTACAAAGGCTGCTGAAATTTCTAAAGACCACTACGATGTCGGCGGTGGAGGCAGATGTGCGGATTACTCGATGGTTGACCAGCTGAACCTTCTAAATAAAGGTAAAAAAGAGACCTCTTCTGCAGATCTGCGTCGGGCAGCAGGAAGTTATCTCGATGAAAATAAAAATGCAATTGCATCAGACGAGGAATGGATGGGTCAGATTGGAACTGCCTTAAGTGATTATTACTTTGACAACCCTACTAAACTTCCTAATGTAAAAATTTCGAAGGTCACTGAGCTCAAGGAAGTTCTCCGAAAAAACTACACAAATAACCCTGAGAAGTTCCCTACAATTAAGCAGAAATCAGATATCGACACTCTTAAGGATCGGGACTCCATCACAGCCTATATCAATTCTCTTGAGCCTGAAATTCTGATTGATGCCTACATTGCTTATATTCAGCAGCCAGATACTTGGTGGGATGTAGCGGCATTCCGCGCTCTCACTGCAAATAGAGATAAAATTATGCCTGGAATGCAAATCGCAATATTGCAAGATTTCAAAGGCACATACAAAATTAATTCTCAATATCCAGAAAATGAAATATTGAACCGTGATACATGTCTATTTATTTGGTACAATCAGGGAGAGCAGCGCGGCGGAGACCACTACCACAGTTTTAATAGAGAAAGCAATAAGCTGAATGAGGCAATTCAGTCCCGTCAGGAAGGCTTCTTTTTGAGTTTTATAGAAATACTCTCAAAAGCAGAAACAACAGAGTTGTTCCAAAATGCAGTAAGGACTTCTCTCGAAGAACTTTCTATTCATGATCCTGTCTCTTACCACGCCATCTGTTATTTAATTTGGAGAAACAACAATTCAGACGAGATAGATTACATCCAGTTCGCTCAGGAGCAAATCAATCTCTCTAAGGACCTGAGAACATATTTCAGTAACTTATACATAACTTCAGAAGCTATAACTTATGAAAAGAAGAACTTCGCTCTGGAAAAGGGGCAAGTAATTCGCTTGTCTTGAAATAAAAAAACCTCAGTTACCTTGCGGTAACTGAGGTGGAAAAAAAGCTTGGCAGCGACCTACTCTCCCGTACTCTTGCGTACAGTACCATCGGCGATGAGAGGCTTGACTTCTGAGTTC
>JAHFTO010000060.1 GCA_023269355.1 Chlamydiota bacterium
ATGTTTTAATATTAGAAATAAACAATTAACTATTCAACAAAATAATTACAAACAAACCAAAAACAACTAAATTGCAATAACATTGGAATTAATAATCAAAAAAAAGGCCCGATTCCAAAACGGAACCGGGCCTTAAGAAAAATAGAAAAACTACGAGTGACTAGTTAGAGAACCCTTCATCATCATTCGTATTAACCTCGTCTGTGATGATGATGTCTTCATCAACTTCGCCTGTATCGTCAGAATCTGCAGTGTCCTGCTGAGTAGAGGAAGTTGCAGGGGAAACTTCGCCGGCGATGAGGCCTTTTGTGTCATGTCCATAGACAGCTGCAGTTGTAACTAAGAGAAACATCATAATGTGTTTAAGCATATTTTATCCTATAATGAAGAACCTATCTCACTAAAACTTTTCGTCGATTTTTGGGATTATTTTGGCCGATTTTTGATTCTTTTTCTGGGGGTAATATCAAGCTTTCGTATATTACCCCCAGAAAAAGAATCAAAAATCGGCTCAAAAGAACCCGAAAATCGACTGAAACTTTTTAGTGAGATAGGTTCAAGGGGTTGAATGCATAGTATGTTCCCATATCCTTCATTATTAGACAACAAAAAGGGCCTTTTCTCTCACAAACAAAACAACACTAAAGTTTTATGTTGAAATTAATTATAGTTTTAAATAAATATAAAATTAAGAAGGAAAATAATTCTAAGCTTGCTGATAGGCACAGAGGAAAATATGGCTCCACGTCTTAGAAGAATGAAAGCATACCGGCCGAGAAGACGGACTAAAAATCTCGACGCCCAAAAGCAAACCTTAAGAGATCTGAAGCATCGCATCAGCTCCGATATCGGAAACCTCGTCGTTTTTCTCGAAGAAGGCAATACCAATCAAGTCTCTCTAGCCCAACAAAAAGCCAAGAGCGACTATCTCAAGCACTCTGCAGAAATGCAAAAAATCGCCCAAGGATTGGGAGATCGATACGTACGCGCTGTCCGTGAATATCTCGATAGCGTAGATACCATCGTCCATCTGAATCCCTCATGGATCGATGAAGCCAAAATCCGCCATTGCAACATAATGGCTGAAAAGCTTGAGAAAGAGCTCTCCGCGGCCTAGAAAGTGTTCAAAAATTAATTACCAACAACTTTACTCAAATAATGTTTTTACGTAAACTTAGTTTTTAGACGCTTTTACACATAAAAATAAGTTTAAACATCACCTGCCTTTTATTTACATAACACTCTTATAATAAAAGACTTATGAAATTCAAAGTGCTTCTAAAAAATCAATTTAAAATTCATTGAATAATCCTAAAAAATATAATTGATCTAAACTTGAATTTTTGATAATATATTAATAAAAACATTATTAATTATAATAAAGGATTTAAGGTTATGTCAAATAAAATTATTAACACCAACTCCATCCATAGTCCTAATAACGTAAAGCCTTTCTATCAACAACCTCCAAAAGTTATAGAGCAGCTTTTTTTACGGGGGATCCAACTTTTGGATTTGACTCAACATAAGAGCATAGTGAATCTCTCTGACACGCATATAATAAACTACGGTGAATTCCGAGATAAGGCTAAGCATGCTGAAGAATTATACGTCCATTTGAACACGCTTCTTCAGAAGATGAAAGATCCCGATAGTGATTTCCCTCTAGAAGACTTTCATAAATATGTTCCGAGCGAACTCATCGCTCAACTCGAAAAAAGCCTTAAGGTTTTTTTTCCGAATGAAAATATCAATAAGCTGCTCAAAAGGAACCCCGGTATTTTACTGCAACTCAGAGACCTCGAGGAAAAGAATCCCTTAGAGCAATACCTCCAGCATCTTTCTAAAAAAATAGACCATTTACACAAAATCAAAAATGGCTATTTGCTGCTAAGTTATTCGGCCATCGTCAACTCTTCTCAAGACTTACGCTATTTGCTCCAAAGTAAGGCAGTTAGTAGCGATGAAGCCTACCAACAATTCATGAGCGGGTGTGGATTTTCCCAAGAAACAATCGATCTCGTGATGGAAAAACCGGAACTGTTATTCAATATTTCCAAACTCAATCGTCAAATCCATCGCTCGAAATCTCTACTGAAAATCCCCTTCCATTATTCAGGAATGTATTATCTAGCTGAAAAAACTCATGATCCTAGCAGTATAGATCAATTTCAAAACCTTTATCTCCAGCATCAAAATTTAACGCTTCTATCGTCTAAAGATAAAGAACAAGAAATTAATCAGCAGATCGCAAAAAACTTTCTTAGCATGGCCACGCAGCTTTTCGAAGAGAGCGTTATCCATGCGATTGACTCTCATCCCAAAGAGCTTTGCTCCATCTGTTCTCAGGAAAGATTACACTGTTATTCCCGAAGAAAGGACATACTGACGTCCATCCAATTTATTCAGAAGCTAATTATTGCCTTGCATGATCCCAATACTTCCAATAAATCTCTATCTGAACTGTTTAAATTCATTAAAGATGACAAGGTGTACACCGCAATAGAAGAGACGCTGCAGCTATTTTTTCCAGACAATGTCGATGAAATACTCCAAAACAACCCGCGCATTCTCTTACAAATTAAAGATAAAAGTGGCAAAACCCTCCTGAAACAGTACATCGATTATCTCTATAAATTAGCAGACGATCTATGCACTCTTGAGGATCTATACCAAATCCAGGCCTACATCTTACAAATCAAATCAGGTAGTGATAATTCGGTGAATCTTAGGATTCTGCATCACCCATTATCTCATTACAAAGAAAAACTCTCCTTCTTATCCCCTGCATTTGAGGAAATCGTCCCGTTGCACAATCCTAAATTGTTTAACCAGTTGTTTCTGCAAATAGAAGGGACAATCGTTGAGATCAAATCGACAGTCTCAGCTCCCTTCCATTTTATAGGCATCTATATGCTGTCTGAAGGGATTCTCCCCGATGATACCCAGCCTACTGCTGATGACATTCAGAAAATGCACCAGGTCCAACATTTTTATTTCGAGCTGATGCAACCTGTTTCTGAAAAGCATAAGAAAATTGCTTTTCAAACATTTGTGAACCTCGATATCGAAATCAAAACAGCCCTTGGAAAAGCGGTATGGATCGCTCATTTTCAACCTATCGATGGTTCATTTTCAGCAGACACAATCCTTCAGCAAAACCCTTACCTACTATTAGATTGTAAGGATGAATCGGGAAATAACATCCTCGTTCAGCTGATCAATCATTATCAGACAAAGATCGAGCTTCAAAGATTCATCCCAGAATTTAAACAATTTGCCGCACAATTTGATTCCGTCAATGATCGAAAGACGCTCATTGAAATGTTTCAGCGCCTGCCCATCTATGCTCAATACCACCTTGCCCATCTCATCGCTGCTGAGCACGAAAAAAAGGGCATACCTACCTACTTTGGCTATGGAATGAATCGCATCCTATCTTATCCTCGCGACTTAAAAAAGGGGCCCTCTTCCATCCTACAGCAGTATGAAGCTATTTTGAGTGAGAAACTCTCCTTCGATATCGTCCAAAGGGTGGATCAATTCCAGAAGGAAAGAACCATGCCCGAGGGTTCTGTCGATTGCAGTCTTAAAAACCAACTTCCGATCAGAACCTTAGAAGGCACGATGGGTCGCATCGTCATGGTGACTGCAGAATTTAGAGGAGTCTTTGATATGGGAGGGCTGGGGCCTGCGGTCAAGGATATGGCAGAATCCTACGGAGCGCACAAAACGCGCATCATCATGCCAAAATACGATGTGATCCCCTCCTCAATCCGAATGCAAGAAAAGGACAAATACCAGATCATCTTAAACGTCAAAGTCTACAAAGTCTTTAAAGCCACATTAAAAGAAGGCTTTAAATGTTACTTCATCGAACACAGCCGTTTTGAATCAGGTCTTAAAAACAATAAAAACATCTATGAAGCAGAATTTGATCAATGGGGAAATAAGATTGAAAATCCCGATGCTGAAAAAAGCCGCCGCTGGGTGGATTTTTCACTCCTTGCTGCAGAGCTAATTGATCAAATGAGTAAAAAACCCAAAAACCCGGTTCAGCTCGTCCATTGCCACGACGCACAGACAGCATTAGTTCCCTGGATATTGCAAACTAAGCATCCTATCGAGTGGAAAGAGGGATCCACCCCAGCTACGGTCTTCTCTTATCACAATAACCTAAGTCCTCTCTATTTCACTTATGAAGAAGTTCAGAATTATCTTGGAGAAGTCGGCCTTCCCAATGATCCCTTTCTGGCTCTTGTCAAAGGAATTGAAAGCGCGGACATGTGTACAACAGTCTCAGAAACCTTCGCTTTAGAAACGCAAGGACCACTCTTTGGAAACCACATGCAAAAGTATGTCAAGGAAAAGGCATTCAATAAACAAGTCGTTGGCATTGTCAATGGCTATTCCCAAGGCTGGGATCCCAAAACAGATCCACAGCTGAAAAACTGGAAAACAAAAGATGGCCAGACTCTTGATTTGACCTACGGCCCAGACAGTCACGATCTTGCTCATAAGATCATTGCCATCAGACAGCAAATTGCAGAATACGTCGATCACTTCCATCTAGGTAAAATCGACCCTAGAAAACCCCTATTCTTCTTCATCGGGCGGTACGATAGCAACCAAAAAGGCGTCGATAAGCTTCCTCTTATTATGAAAGAAGCGCTGCTAAATGGAGCGCAATTCATTTGCATCGGTATGGATCCTGACAAAGAAGCTGACTCTATACTTAGCGAAATGGAAGCGTTCGCTGATGGAAAAGAAGGGATTTGCATCATTCGAGACTTTAAACGCGAAGATGGAAACCGCTACTGGCAGCAAGGACCAAAAGAGGGGAATGCTTCTTGGAATCCAGAAGACAAAAACGCCCCAGGGTTTGGAAGTCTGCTTCGCGCCGGTGTTGACATTGCGGTATTCCCCTCGATTTTCGAGCCCTGCGGCTTGGTCCAGGGGGAAATGCACTGCATGGGTGTAGAGACGATGGCCACTAACACAGGCGGCTTCTCCGATACGATTTTTACCTCAGGAAACCTTAAAAACGGCTATTTATTCCAAAGGCACGACAAATGGGAGCAAAAACAAAATGCAAGGCCGATCATGGATTCATGGAAATCCGAAGAACAGGACGACTTTATTTGCGAAACCTTATGGATCGCTGCGCAAAATGCATCTGAAAGACTGAAAGAGATCTATAGCAATGATCAATTTTGGATGGATCACGGTGTCCACTACAAGCGCGAGATCATGCGTTATGCTGCAGCGTCGACTTGGACAACGACATATGATGGCTCCTATAGCGCTGCAATGAAGTATCATCTCGTTTATGAACAGGCGATAAGAAATCTTCAAAAACGGGGAACGCTTTATGTCGACATGCATGCATTATGCAAGGGGGAGTTCTTTTGAGAGTGTTTGAGAACTAAGGCTTCGTCAATTTTCAAACACTCTCTTTGGTAAAGAGAGTGTTTAAGTCCGGTGAGGAGAATCGATATCCCGATGCAAGAAGTTTTTTAGGGATTACATTCTGAGAAGATAGGAACAATACTTCTGCCATTTCCCCAAAGAGACATTTCAAGACCCAGGCCGGTATCCACCAAAAAGCGGGCCGGCCCAAATGTTTTGCCAAAAGACGAGCAAATTCCGCTTGAGAAATAGCCTCAGGACCTACGAAGTTGACAGGGCCGCTGATACGCTCATCTTTAATACAGTGATCAATCCCTCCGATGAGGTCGTCAATCCCAATCCAACTGATCTTCTGTTTTCCAGAGCCTAGCTTTCCTCCCAACCCCCACTTAAAAAGGGGGACCATTTTTTTTAGCATCCCCCCTTTAGCTCCAAGCACAGCTCCAAAGCGCGTGTGGACAACTCTTGTACCGCGGCTTTCAATGCAATCTGTTGCCCTTTCCCACTTTTGGCAAAGATCTGGAATAAATCCAGATCCAGGCCCACTTTCTTCTGTCAATACATCTTCACCCCGATCTCCGTAGATCCCAGTGGCAGACGCACTAATCATCACTTTAGGTGGACTGTAAAGACGGCATAAGATCTGGGAAAGGAGCCACGTGTCTCGGCACCTGCTTAAAAAAATCGAATGTTTACGTTTCTTCGTCCAGCGTCCGCTGGCAACATTAGCTCCAGCGAGATGGACCACCGCATCAAAACCTTCGAAATCGTCTCTATTGATTTCCCCATGAACAGGATCCCAAAAAATCGCATCTGAAGCTAGATCTTCCTTATCACGCACAAGCCTGACCACGCGGTGGCCTGCGAGTAAAAGGAAGACGCGCAGCTTTGATCCGATGAATCCTGATGAGCCTGTAAGTAAGATTTTCATTTTATACCCAAAGTGATTTAAAAATTGGTTCACAGGCTGCGTGAAAGCTCCGGGGTCTAGGAACCAATTTTTAAGTCACTTTGGGTATAGTCCAAAAAAAAACCACAGAATAGCTCTGTGGTTAAACTAAAAAAAGGGTTTGGAACCTCTTATCTGCCTTTTCCTGATTTGCAGCACTCTGTATCGCAGCAAATATGCTTGCAGCGTGGAATCAACCGCAACGACCAAAGCCCAGCAAGGCCAATAATCGCATAGATGAAACGGCTCATCCATGTGGTATTGCCGTTAAAGAGCCAAGCGACAAAATCAAATTGGAAAAAACCCCAAAGACCCCAGTTAAGCGCTCCAACGATGATCAGAAGAAACGCAAGAACATTCAAACACTTCATTCAATCCTCCTAAATAGTCTACTAGAACCTAAGAGTCTGTCTGCGATTCAGCTTCTGTCGATTTTCGGGTTCTTTTGAGCCTCTTTTTGATTCAAATTCGGGGGATAATATCAAACTTTCGTATATTATCCCCCGAATTTGAATCGAAAAGAGGCCAAAATAATCCCAAAAAGCGACGAAGCCTGAAATCACAGATAGACTCTAATCTTCATCATAAGAAAAAGAAATTGTTTTGTCATTGTTTTTTTTAGCT
>JAHFTO010000033.1 GCA_023269355.1 Chlamydiota bacterium
TGAGCAGGAGCGCCATACAAAAGGGACTACGATCTATTCATTCCGCATTATTCCTTATCGCGGAAGCTGGCTTGAAGGCGCTTTTGACACTAACGACTTGATCTATATCTATATCGACCGAAAAAAACGCCGTCGCAAGATTTTGGCAACCGCTTTTATCCGTACCCTTGGCTACTCGACCGATGCGGATATCATTGAGGAATTTTTCAATACCATTAAAGTTAAAATTCGTTCTGATAAGGACTTCCCGAAACTTGTGGGAAAAATCCTTGCTGAAGATGTCATCGATGAGGAAAGCGGCGTTGTATTTGGCAAAGCCTCTGAGAAGTTGACGACAGCGATGCTTAAAAGGATGCTCGACGCCAACATTTCTACGGTTAGAATCGCAGAAGATGCGGATGAAACAAGCCCCATCATCAAAATGCTGGCCAAAGACCCGACAGACTCTTACGAATCCGCTTTGAAAGATTTTTATCGTAAAATTCGTCCAGGCGAGCCCGCAACCTTATCGAATGCACGTTCTGCAATTATGCGGCTGTTCTTCGATCCGAAACGCTACAATCTTGGCAGAGTGGGCCGTTATAAGCTGAATCGAAAGCTTGGCGTTGAGATTACTGATGAAGAATTAAATATCGTCACGCTTCGTAAAGAAGACGTGATCGGTGCTATCAAATACCTCCTCCGTCTTAAACGAGGGGATGAGATGGCGAACGTTGACGATATCGACCACCTTGGAAATCGTCGAGTCCGTTCTGTGGGCGAGTTGATTCAGAACCAGTGCCGTATTGGTCTTGCACGCATGGAAAAAATCATCAAAGAGCGTATGAACCTCTTTGATTTCACATCGGATACACTGACTCCAGGAAAAGTCGTCTCTGCAAAAGGTCTTGTCGGAGTCTTAAAAGACTTTTTCGGCAGATCTCAGCTTTCTCAGTTTATGGATCAAACTAATCCTGTGGCAGAATTGACGCACAAGCGCCGTCTTTCTTCTCTTGGGCCAGGAGGCTTAAACCGCGAGCGTGCAGGTTTCGAAGTGCGCGACGTTCATCCTAGCCACTATGGAAGAATTTGCCCCATTGAAACGCCAGAAGGACCAAACATCGGTTTGATCACTTCACTCGCAGCTTTTGCGAAGATCAATGAATTCGGCTTTATCGAGACTCCTTACCGCATTGTCCGCGATGGTATTGTCACAGAAGAGATTGAATACATGACTGCGGACCAAGAAGAGAACTGCGTTATCGCTCAGGCTTCTGCTGCTCTTGATGAACATAACATGTTCACAGAGCCGCTCTGCTGGGCGCGAGCTGGAGGAGAATCGCTTAAGATTGAAACGAGCAAGGCAACGCATATGGACGTTTCGTCCAAGCAACTCGTCTCTATTGTGACGGGATTGATTCCGTTCCTTGAGCACGACGATGCGAACCGAGCCTTGATGGGTTCGAACATGCAACGTCAAGGCGTCCCTTTGCTGAAAACGGATGCACCTATTGTCGGAACAGGTCTTGAAATGCGCTCTGCGCGAGATTCTGGCGCTGTTGTTGTCGCTGAAGTTGATGGGACTGTCGAATTTGTCGATGGATTTAAAATCGTGATCGCTTCCAAGTTAAATCCCTTGGATAAGAAGACCTACCATCTGAAGAAGTTCATGCGCTCTAACGCAGGCACTTCTATCAACCAAACGCCGCTTTGTAATGTCGGCGATGTGGTCAAAGCAGGGGATGCCATTGCTGATGGTCCTGCTACTGACAAAGGAGAGGTTGCGCTCGGAAAGAACGTTCTCGTAGCGTTTATGCCATGGTGCGGCTACAACTATGAAGATGCGATCATCATCTCAGAAAAGCTGCTCCGGTTGGACTATTATACCTCGATTTATCTCGAAGAGTTTGAGCTCACAGCTCGAGACACAAAATTAGGCAAGGAAGAGATCACTCGCGACATTCCGAATGTCTCTGAAGAGGCGCTCGCTAATTTGGATGATTCTGGGATTATCCGCATTGGGGCTGAAGTAACTCCTGGGGATATTCTCGTCGGGAAGATCACTCCTAAGTCAGAAACAGAACTGGCTCCTGAAGAGCGGCTTTTGCGCGCTATCTTCGGTGAGAAAGCAGCGGATGTTAAAGATGCCTCTTTGATCGCTCCTCCGGGAACGGAAGGCGTTGTCATGGATCGCAAAGAGTTTAGTCGTAAAGATAAACTTTCAAAGACTGACGATGATCACGTTGAAGAAACGAACCGGATTAAAGATATCCACTCCGACTTTAAAGCAAAAGAAGCGGAGCTCATGATCGAGTACCATGAAAAGCTAGGCGCTCTTTTGCTTGGCGAGTCAGCACCTGCATCGATTATGCACAGGAAGAAAGGGGACCTCATCATTAAAGAGGGAGAGGTCATCACCCAAGAGATGTTAGAAAATCTCGAAGCGGAGAAACCTGAGGATTTGATCATCGGCGAAGCGGAAAGCTACGAGACTCTTAAAGAGCAGATGCGAGAATACGATACTGCGATGCAAATCTTGCAGACGCAGCATAAGACGGATATCGAGTTCACTCGCAAAGGGGATACAGAACTGGATCCTGGCGTTATCAGACAGGTAAAGGTTTATGTCGCTTCTAAGCGTAAGCTGCAAGTTGGAGACAAAATGGCGGGACGCCATGGTAACAAGGGCGTCGTGTCCAAGATTGTGCCAGAACAAGATATGCCTTATTTGAACAACGGTGAAACTGTTGAGGTTATTCTCAATCCTCTCGGTCTTCCTTCTCGTATGAACATGGGTCAGCTTCTTGAGACACACCTTGGTTATGCAGCGAGAAAAGCCGGCATCTACGTTAAGAGCCCGGTTTTCGAAGGATTCCCTGAATCCCGCATCTGGGAAATGATGAAAGAAGTTGGACTTCCAGAAGATGGAAAGAGCCACTTGTACGATGGTAGGACTGGAGAACGCTTTGAAAATAGAGTGGTCGTAGGCTATATCTATCTCTTAAAGTTAAGCCACCTCGTCGCGGATAAAATCCACGCTCGCTCGATCGGCCCCTACTCGCTTGTCACACAGCAGCCGCTGGGTGGTAAGGCGCAGATGGGTGGACAGCGCTTTGGAGAGATGGAGGTTTGGGCGCTTGAAGCTTATGGCGCAGCTAACCTTCTGCAAGAGATGCTTACCGTCAAATCGGACGATGTAGGCGGACGTACCCGCATTTACGAGTCGATTGTAAAAGGGGAAAATCTGCTTACCGCAGGGACGCCTGAATCCTTTAACGTTCTCGTTAAGGAAATGCAAGGCTTGTGCTTAGATGTACGCACTGAACGCACTTCAGAATAAACGGGGAGATAAGATTCATGTCAGAAGAGGAATTCAAAGATACCCAATTTGATAAGTTGACCATCAAAATTGCGTCAGATGATGTAATCCGCAATGAATGGTCGCGTGGGGAGATTAAGAAGCCTGAGACAATCAACTACCGCACATTCAAGCCTGAAAAAGGCGGTTTGTTCTGTGAGAAGATCTTCGGCCCGACCCGCGATTGGGAGTGTGCTTGTGGAAAGTACAAGAAAATTAAGCATAAAGGGATTGTTTGCGATCGCTGCGGCGTTGAAGTTACGATTTCTAAAGTGCGTAGACAGCGCATGGCCCACATCGAGCTTGCGGTTCCCGTGGTCCATATCTGGTTCTTTAAGACAATGCCATCAAGAATTGGCAACATCCTCGGGATGTCTGCCATGGATCTTGAGCGCGTAATCTATTACGAAGAGTACGTTGTTGTCGATCCAGGTCGCACGACCTTGGAAAGAAAACAGCTCCTCTCCGATACGGAATACCGCGAAGCGCAAGAGAAGTGGGGCTCCGACGCATTCGTTGCCCGCATGGGTGGTGAGGCGATCCGTGATATTCTGGAAAAAGAAGATTTGGCAGCACTCGTCGTTGAGTTGAAAGATAAACTTCGCAAGACCAAGTCGATGCAAGCGAGAATGAAGCTTGCTAAACGCCTTAAAATCGTCGAGAGTTTTACATTCTCTCCGAACCGTCCTGACTGGATGGTGATGTCTTGCGTACCGGTGATCCCTCCTGATTTAAGACCGCTCGTTCCTTTGGACGGCGGACGCTTTGCTACGTCAGACCTCAATGATCTCTACCGCCGCGTGATCAACCGCAATAACCGTTTGAAAGCGATCCTTAAGCTCAAAACGCCGGATGTGATCGTCCGCAACGAAAAGAGAATGTTGCAAGAAGCTGTGGATGCCTTGTTCGACAACGGCCGCCATGGACACCCGGTCATGGGCGCTGGCAACCGTCCGCTCAAATCGCTTTCAGAAATGCTAAAAGGAAAGCAAGGACGCTTCCGTCAGAACTTACTCGGTAAACGTGTTGACTACTCAGGTCGTTCTGTCATTATCGTCGGCCCTGAGCTGAACTTTAACCAGTGCGGATTGCCAAAACAGATGGCTCTTGAGCTTTTCGAACCGTTTATCGTTAAACGTTTGAAAGACCTAAACTATGTGTATACGATTCGCTCAGCGAAAAAGATGATCCAGAAACGCGCACCTGAGGTATGGGACGTTCTCGAAGAGATCATCAAAGGACACCCTGTCTTGCTGAACCGCGCTCCTACGCTGCACCGACTGGGGATTCAGGCATTCGAGCCGACATTGATCGAAGGAAAAGCGATCCGCATCCATCCGCTCGTCACAACTGCGTTTAACGCGGACTTTGACGGCGACCAGATGGCGGTTCACATTCCCCTTTCAATCGAAGCACAACTTGAAGCAAAACTGCTCATGATGGCGCCGGATAACATCTTCCTGCCATCCTCTGGTAAACCTTCCGCTGTACCTTCTCAGGACATGATCCTGGGCTTGTACTATCTTATGCTTGACCCGTACTATTTCGCTGAAGATCATGGCCGCAAAACGAAGATCTTCAAAAGTATGGACGAAGTCCTCATGGCCATCGGCTCAGGAGGAAGTTACAACTGGTTTGAAGAGAAAGGAAAAGAAGGGCGCTGCGACGATCTTGGAAGCGGAATCCGTTTGCATGAGAAGATTAGGCTCAAATTAGAAAGCGGCATGATTGAAACAACGCCTGGGCGCGTTCTGTTCAATACGATCGTTCCAAAAGAACTCGGATTCCAGAACTACTCCTTGCGTAAAAAGAAAATGAGCGAACTTGTTCTTCAGACCTACAAAAAAGTTGGCCTGGAAGCAACAGTGCGCTTCTTAGACAACCTGAAGAATGTTGGATTCGCAGCTTCTACAAAAGCTGCCCTTTCTATGGGTGTTTGCGATGTTCGCGTTCCCAAGGACAAACAAAAGGTAATCGAAGCCGCGCAAAAACGGATCGAAGTCGTCGTCAAACAATACGAGGACGGGATTATCACGGAAGGGGAAAGAAAGTCTAAGATCATCAGCGTTTGGACAGAAGTGACCGACCTGCTTTCTGAGGAGCTCTTTAAGCTCGTCAGTGAGATGAAAGGCGGTGAGCTTAACCCGCTTTATCTGATGATGGACTCTGGAGCTCGCGGTAACAAATCGCAGGTCAAACAGTTAGGCGCGCTCCGCGGTCTGATGGCGAAACCCTCTGGAGAGATCCTCGAGTCGCCCATCACCTCGAACTTCCGCGAAGGTTTGAGCGTTCTTGAGTACTTTATCTCCTCGCACGGTGCTCGTAAAGGTCTTGCCGATACCGCCTTGAAAACTGCGGACTCGGGATATTTGACACGCCGACTCGTCGACGTTTCTCAGGATGTCATTATCACAGAAGAAGACTGTGGTACGCTGAACGGCATTGATGTCGCAGCGATTAAACAAGGCCAGGAAGAACTTCTCCCTATCAAAGATCGTATCTTTGGACGCGCTGTTTGCGATGATCAGTATCAACCGGGCGACCGCACAAAATTGCTTGCGAGCTCTGGCGATGTTCTCACTGTCATTCAGGCGGAATCGATCGATGATGCCGGGATTGACAGTGTTCGTATTCGCTCGACGCTCACTTGCGAATCAAAACGCGGCGTCTGCGCGAAGTGTTATGGAATTAATCTCGCTAACGGAGGCCTAGTCGGCCAAGGTGAAGCAGTCGGTATTATTGCTGCACAGTCGATCGGCGAACCTGGAACGCAGCTCACGATGCGTACGTTCCACACCGGTGGTATTGCTTATGCGAGCCTAACACCAGAGATTGTCGCAGATCAAGACGGTATCCTTGTCTACATGGGTCTGCGCACAGTACAGACCGATGAAGGGATATGGCTGGCTCTAAACAAGAGCGGAACGCTTCACGTTGTACGCGATGAAGGCCGCAGCTTAGAAGAAATGAAAAAGCTGCTCAGCACGAAATCGTTGGAACCGCTCCAGACATTCACTGTTGAACTAGGAACGCGTATTCTTCTTGCCGATGGAGCTAAAGTGAAAAAAGGGCAAAAGATTGCCCAGTGGGAACAGCACAACGTTCCTATTATTTGCGAACGCCCCGGCTACGTCAAATATGAAGACCTCGTTGAAGGGATTTCTACGCAGCGCGAAGTGAACAAGCAGACCGGCCAAACCGAGCTGATTGTGAAACAGCACCGCGGAGAGCTGCACCCACAGATCGTCATCTATGCGGACAAAGAATGCACAGACCTCATCGGTACCTATGCCATCCCATCCGGAGCTTATATCTCCGTACAGGAAGGGCAGCTTGTAACAGCTGGTATGCTTCTTGCTCGTTTGCCACGCGGCGCGATCAAGACAAAGGATATCGTCGGCGGTCTTCCCCGCGTTGCTGAGCTTTTTGAAGCTAGACGCCCAAAAGATGCTGCCGAAATTGCGAAGATCGACGGCGTCGTCGACTTCCGCGGCGTGCAGAAGAACAAGCGCATCGTCGTCGTTCGCGACGAAGAGTCAGGCATGGAAGAGGAACACCTCATCCCGCTGACGAAGCACTTGATCATTCAGCGCGGAGACTTTGTCATCAAAGGACAGCAGCTCACGGATGGCCTCGTCGTTCCTCAGGAGATCCTCGATATTTGCGGAGTTCGCGAACTCCAAAAATATCTGGTCAACCAGGTTCAAGAGGTTTATCGTCTGCAAGGGGTGGATATCAATGACAAACACATTGAGATCATCGTCCGTCAGATGCTGCAAAAAGTGCGCGTCACCGATCCAGGTGATACCACATTCCTCTACGGCGAAGATATCGACAAGAGACATTTCCACCGTTCCAATCATAAAGCGATTGAAGAAGGTGGAAGGCCTGCACAAGCAGCCCCTGTCCTTCTCGGGATCACGAAAGCATCCCTTGGCACAGATTCGTTCATCTCCGCGGCATCGTTCCAGGAGACGACTCGCGTGCTGACTGATGCTGCCTGTGAAGGAAAGACCGATTACTTGCTCGATTTCAAATCGAACATCATCATGGGTCACTCCATTCCAGGGGGAACAGGCTTCGAGGAATACCGCAAACGTATTGCCAAGTCTGTCGATCGCGAAAGTGAAGAAGAACTCGAATTCGTTTTCACTGGCGGATAATCGTTACCTGAAGATCTTTTCTTCTAAAGCCGTCCAAGGAAACTTGGACGGCTTTTTTTTGCTCTCATATTGAAATAAAAATTAGGCAGGAGTAGACAGGGTGATGTTTCCAAACACTTTTACAAGGAGTGATCGATGAAAACAGTCAAAAAATTAGCTTTTTTTCTTCTAACAGCTGCGTTTATTTCTTCTGTCAGCACGGGTTTTGCAATGCAAGTTTTTGAGAAGAATTCTGGCTTTGAAGATTATGGATGTGATTGCGGCAAGAAAAAGAAAGGCAAAGGTAAGTGGGACGAGTAGACCATATACTCCTTCCACCCCAATTGAATAGAAGCCGTGCTAAAGAACTTAGCACGGCTTGAACCAGCTGGCTTATACCCTCACACCCGTATTTGGGGCGCAGGCTGCGACGCAGCTTGCTGAGACGTGAACGATAAACAATGCAGGAATCATCGCAAGAGACAGACCAAGCGCACTTCCTACAGTCATCGTAAACCCTAAGGCGGATGTGGCGATAATCCCAGCAGCTACGCTGAAGAGGAATGTAGCGACGCGCAGAGCTGTTTTTGCTGCAGTTTCATTCATCGGAACAGCGCTTTCTGCGATGTAATCTCCTATCGTATTTGTGATTGCAGAGGCGAGTCCAAAAATAGCTCCGCCTATTGGACTGATAATACTCCAGGAATACCCAGCAAATGCTCCAGCTGCGGCTCTAAGACCGAAGTCATAGGCTGTTAAAATCCCTCGAGCTGCAGGTGTGTGGGTTTGAGTCTGTGTTGTATGTGTATGTATTGTTGCTGTCGACATGATATTTCTCCGTTGTAGGTTATAATCTCTGTTGAATCATTTTTTCCAGCTTAACGAGGTCTTTGGCGAAGTTGCGAATGCCTTCAGCAAGCTTGTCAGTCGCCATCGCATTCTCATTTAGCATCCAGCGGAAGATTTTTTCATTAAAGGGGATTTTTGCGATATCTAATTTTTTAGCTTCAGTGGAATCGAGCTTTTTAGGAACAGATCCCTCTGCATTTTGCAGCTCTTCTAAAAGCTTAGGGGCGATGGTCAGCAGGTCGCAGCCGGCAAGTTCGGTAATTTCGTCTGCATTTCGGAAGCTGGCTCCCATGATTTGGGTTTTGATCCCCATTTTTTTGTAGTAGTTGTAAATTTGGGTCACAGAAACAACGCCTGGGTCTTCTGCAGGCGGATAAGATTCTTTGCCCTCACTTTTCTTGTACCAGTCTAAAATGCGTCCGACGAAGGGGGAGATCAGTGTAGCTCCTACCTCGGCACAACCAATTGCTTGGGCTAGGCTGAACATGAGAGTCATGTTGCAATGGATCCCTTCTTTTTCAAGAACCTCGGCAGCTTTGATCCCTTCCCATGTAGATGCAAGCTTGATCAGAATGCGTTTGCGATCGATGCCTGCTGCCTCGTAGAGAGCGATCAAATGACGGGCCTTGGTGACGCTTCCCTCTATATCGAAAGAAAGTCTAGCGTCGACTTCCGTAGACACACGGCCAGGAACGATTTTTAGGATTTCGAGGCCAAAGTTGACAAAGACCTTGTCGATGATGGACTCCAAAACGTCTTTGGGGCTTTTTGCGTGTTTTTTCCCCCACTGGATCGCTTCTTCAATCAGGAACTGGTATTCAGGTTTGGAAGAAGCAGCAAAAATCAGGGAAGGGTTGGTCGTCGCATCTGTAGGGAGATATTTTTTGATCTCTTCAAATTCACCAGTATCTGCAACGATCGTTGTCATTGCTTTCAGCTGCTCGAGTTTTTTCATGGGTTAATTCCCTCCTTGTTTTAATGCTATGTTAGCTAATTTTCTGATTAGAAAGGAAGGTGAAATGGGTTTTGAATCGGTAGGGGGTGAAGGAGTTTTTCAAATTTTTGAGAAAAGTCATCAGGCTTAAAAGTAGTTTTATATTCCACTAAGGTCATAGAAACTTCTTTGCCATTTTTCAGGGCGTCGATGAGGAGATTCGCAGTTTCTTGAGGAAGCAAGAATCGCTGTCCACCTGCTAAGCGGTAAGCGCTTGCTCGCAGTACTTTGCCATCAATCTCGATTTTAAGGGGAACATCTTTCTGTTTTCCTTTGAGAGGAATGGAATGGACATTGAGATAGGTATTGAGGCTGTCTTGAGTTTTAAGGAACTCTAAGTTGATCCCATAGGCGGGATCCAAAGAGCGATAAGTGAGTTTTGTGGAACAAAACTCACTCTTGTTCGAATGGATCTGATCAAAAGCCCAATGGCTTTGCTTGCCGCAAGAAATGGCTAAACAACCCAAAAGGATGAGAAAGTGGATTCTCATTACTTTTTGTGATGGTGGTGGCCATCATTGCTTGCGACCAAAACCAAGGCTGTGACTGCTAAGGCGACTGCGACAGTAGCGATGGCAATATTTTGCCATTGTCTCTTCTTAGCTGTGTTCATGCCCTCATTAGAGGCTTGTCCCACTTGAGTTCCTTCGTTTTCATCAGCAGCTTCTTGGGGTTCGGCAGCTAGATCTTCAGCATAGATGTCTGCATCTTCATCTACTACAGTGCTTTCGGGTTCAGTTTGCTCGATGGGAGTGTTTTCAGCGGTATCGTCGTAAGAAACATCAGCTCTGAGCACCGGGGTCAGAATGATGGATGAAATGATGAGATAAGAAGTGAGTAATTTTTTCATTGAGGTTCTTCCGTTTTAGAGTTTAAGGAAACGTCAGAAATTAAATAATGTAGTTTTTCCTGGGTGCCTTTTAGTAGCAACACTTGCCAGAACGCGCCCATGTCTCCAAATGAGTTTACAACAGTTTCTTGGAAAGGGAGCCAATGTTCTTTCTGAAATTTAGGATCTTCAAAGAGATTTTTGGGGACACTAGGTGACTGTAATGCGGCTTCTGCAGCCTGGAACAACTGATGCTGTTTGGTTTTCAGCATATCCCTCCGATCTGTTTGAGGGATGTTGCTAAGCAGGTCTGAAGAAAGGGTCATGGACCGAAATGTGGCTTGAATTTCTTGATAATAGGTAGAGAAATCCTCCCTTAATGCCGAGGCTGTAATCACGTAAGCGTGACCATCTTTTAGAAAAATGAGTTGAAGAATGCGGATGGGGCCCCATTCTGTTTTTGAGTCGATTTCTGTGAGCTGGGCTAAGCCCGCTTGAGTTTTTACTTTTCCTAAAGCTCTCCATCGATTGTTGCGGTCCTGTTCATGAATGCCCTTAACGGCTTTGAGGTATTCGTGCATGGAGACAGAGGTCTCTTCAACAGCTAAATTAATTGAAGGTCGAAAGCCCGTTCCCGTATTTTTCAAAAATGCAACTTTAACATGTGGGGAGAGTTGGCGGGGATCGGCAATTTCCCACCCTTGAGGAGGAGTGAAGAAGCAGAGTGAAGACGAGGTATGTTCAGCAATGGAGTCAATAGGTGTTTTTGCCTGCAAAGGGGAGACCGCAAGTAAACATAAAGAAACAAGAAATTTTAGACAGTGTGGTTTTAGAATTTTAATCATAACTAGTCGGAATCGCAATGCGTGTTTGAATGCCCAGCGGCGCTTTGATGAAGGACCGAAGCTAGGATGCCGATGCCTACAGCAAGGCCGATTCCCCAGCCAAACATCGATGTGGCTATTGCAGTAAAGGTTCCGTCCTCTGCGCCAGATCCTGTGCGCCAAATGGCATCTGTATCTTTTTTGTAATTTTGCAGCTGATCGGAGAACCCAGGCGCTGTCATTCCCAGAATAACAAATGAGAAGATGAGTGTTTTCATATGCAACCCGCCTTATTGGTAAAGTAAAAAAGTATCAATCACTTATCGCAAAAGTTTGAGTTTTCTGCAATTTTTTCTTTTCATAATTGTTCCTTCTTGAAAAATATTCAGATAAAGTCAAGAATCGGTGTGAGATCTACGGAGGGTTTTCTGTCATGAAAGGAATCGAAACGGGAAAAGACAAAGTTAAGAAAATTTGCGATGTTTTACGGCGGGAAACCTTAGAGCCTGCAATGAACGAAGCGGGGCAGATCGTGCATGCGGCCAAAGAACAGGCTGAACAGATTGTCTCTGCTGCTCAGAAGGAAACCCAAAAGCTGAAAGAGGAAGCCCGTTTAGAAATAGAGCGTCAAAAAAATGTATTCCAGTCTTCTCTCAATCAAGCTTGTAAACAGGCAATGCAAGCGTTAAAGCAAAGCATCGAAGAGAAGTTGTTCAATCAAGAACTCAGCAAGATATTGGCCAAGCATACTTCAGATCCTAGGGTTTTAGTGCAACTGATCGATGCTGTCGTTAAAGGGATCGAAAAAGAGGGGATTGGAGGCTCTTTAAGCGTCTACATTCCTGCTGCAGTTCCTGCACAGTCAGTTAATGCTCTTTTAGCACAAAATACTTTAGAAAAGCTGAAAGAAAAAAGCATTCTGGTTGGGCCGTTAACAGGCGGGATCGAGGTAAAGCTGCATCACGATAATATTACGATTGATATTTCTGATGCTGCCTTGAAAGAGCTTGTGGCAAATTATATTCGCAAAGATTTTCGCGAGCTGATTTTCGGAGCTTGATCCATGGGAAATTATTACTTTGTCGCCCCTTCTCTGCCTCCTCTATCGATGCAGGATAGGCCGGAAATCACATTCGAAGAATTTATCACGCGCATGCGGGACAATCTCACTAAAAAAGATTTTGAGAAAGTTCAGGTTTTACGCCGGTTTGTAGATATCTGCAATATTCGAGCTCTCTTGATTGAGGAACCGGTAGATCCAAGAGGCAATTTGAATGAAAAAGAGCTCGATGAAGCGCTGCTGGGCCATGTCTTGCTTCCAGACTATGTGTTTGAATATTTAGACCAATTTGAAAAAGTTGCGGACAAAATTAGAAATTTTCCAGGCCTTCTTGCATTGTATTTCAATGCAGAGATTCCCAAGCACAAAGGATTTTTGCGCGCTTATCTTACTTTTGAGCGCGAAAGCCGCCTTGTGCTCGTAGGGCTTAGAGCGAAACAATTGGGAAGAGATGTTGTGAACGAGCTGCAATTTGAGGATCCTACAGAGACGCTTGTTGCCCAAATTCTCGCCCAAAAAGATTCCGATCATTATGACCCTCCGATGGAATACACAGATTTAAAAGAATTGATCGCTTCTTCTTACAATGATCCCTGGTTGGAAAATAAGGCATTTGCTGAGTATCGCTTTAAAAAAATTGGCGAAATTGCCGAGGGTAAGCTTTTCACAATCGATCAGATTCTTTGCTACATGGCCCAGCTGATGATCCTCGAAAATCTCATCGAACTCGATGAGGAAAGAGGGAATATGATTTTAGAGACATTTAAAACCTGAATAATGGTTAAACATGACAGAAGCAACAACTACTAAAGAAGGGGCCGCTACCGGACGTGTCGTCAGGGCGTTTGGAAACCTCTTGCACGTTGAGTTCAGTGGAAACATTCATCAGGGCGAAGTGGCCATGGTGCGCGTCGCGGGTGGTGTACTTTTGAAGGCTGAGGTCATCGAGATTGTTGGCAATATCGCTAAAATTCAGGTGTTCGAAGATACGCGCGGCGTTCGCCTGAACACCGCAGTGGAATTTACCTCTCATCTCCTCGAAGCGGAACTCGGACCTGGACTGCTCACTTCAATTTTTGACGGCCTGCAAAATCCTTTGGAAAAAGTAGCGGATAGCACAGGGTTGTTTCTATCTCGAGGAGTGTACATTCAACCTCTCGATCGTACTCGCCATTGGGATTTTCACCCTTCTGCAAAACCTGGCGATGTCGTGAAGAGAGGAGATTCTCTAGGCCATACGATGGAAGGACGTTTCCATCACGAAATCATGGTCCCATTCACATTTTTTGGCGACTATACCATCAGCTGGGTGATTAAACCAGGCTCTTACACCATTGATACCGTAGTTGCAAAAGCTGTGGATTCCAAAGGAGGGGAACATCCGATTACCATGATGCAGAAGTGGCCGATCAAGATGCCTCTTTTTGAAGGGGAGAAGATCAAAGCCTCTCGCATGATGGACATCGGAATGCGTATCATCGATACCCAATTCCCAGTCTTAAAAGGGGGAACCTTTTGTTCTCCGGGTCCTTTTGGAGCAGGCAAGACAGTGCTTCAGCATCACCTCTCCAAATATGCATCGGTAGATATCGTTGTTGTTGTCGCATGCGGTGAGCGCGCTGGCGAGGTCGTAGAAGTTTTGCGCACATTGCCGCATCTTATCGATCCGCATACGAACGAACCGCTCATGAACCGCACAGTGATGATCTGCAACACCTCTTCGATGCCGGTTGCTGCTCGCGAAGCTTCGATTTATATGGGTGCCACGATCGCTGAATATTATCGCCAGATGGGCATTGATATCTTGCTGCTTGCAGACTCCACCTCTCGCTGGGCGCAAGCGATGCGCGAGATGTCCGGCCGCTTGGAAGAGATCCCTGGCGAAGAAGCCTTTCCAGCCTATTTAGCATCGCGCATTTCTGCTTTTTATGAGCGCTCTGGCGTGATTGCTCTGAAGCACGGCCGTCACGGTTCGATGACCATCGGAGGCACTGTGTCGCCTGCAGGTGGTAACTTCGAGGAACCTGTCACTCAAGCCACATTGTCTGTCGTTGGAGCTTTTCATGGATTGTCCAGAGCAAGATCGGACGCACGCCGCTATCCTGCAATTGATCCGCATATTTCCTGGAGTAAATACCGCGAGACTGTCAGTAAAGAGCTAGAGACGCATGTGTCTGGCTGGGGAAAAATGGTCGCAAAAGCAGAAAAAATCCTGAAAGAAGGGGATGAAATTGGCAAGCGCATGGAGGTCGTTGGCGAGGAAGGCATTTCCATGGATGATACGATTACATTTCTCAAATCGGAGCTATTTGAATTTAGCTATCTTCAACAAAATGCTTTTGATAAGGAAGACAGTTATTGTCCATTAAAGCGTCAGATACCGCTGTTTCAGCTCATCGATCGCATTTTTGAGATGCCTTTTGAATTTGATTCTCAAGACGCGGCTCGCTCTTTCTTTTTGGAGCTGCAGAATGAAATCAAAAATATGAACTTCCTGCCTTTTGCATCGGACAGGTATGTACATGCATTTGAACACATTGAGATGAAATTAGAATCTGTGGATAAGAGGGCAGTAGCACCATGAAAAAAGTTTACGATAGAATCGTTGATATGCGAGGGAATCTAATTACGGTCGTCGCCCATGGCGTAAGTCTTGGGGAGCTTGCCCGCATTCACAAAGCAAATGGACGAAGCACCTACGCATCTGTTCTTCGCATCGAAGGAGAAGCGGTCACTTTGCAGTGCTTTGAGAATACGCGCGGTATCGCCACAAACGATCGCGTCACCTTCTTGGGAAAGCAGATGCAGGCTGTTTGCAGCGAATCCCTTTTTGGCAGACGGTTAAACGGAGCAGGGGAACCCATCGATGGAGGACCTGCTATTTCTGGGGAGCATATTGAGATTGCATCGCCTTCATTCAATCCCGTGCGCCGCATTATCCCAAGAGATCTCGTACGCACAAACATCCCCATGATCGATGTCTTCAATTGCCTTGTCAAATCGCAGAAGATCCCTATTTTCTCCATCGCTGGCGAACCTTATAACTCTCTCTTAATGCGCATCGCCAATCAGACGGATGCCGATATCGTCATCATTGGCGGAATGGGATTGCGCTTTGATGACTACCAAGCCTTTATCGATAACGCTGAAAAATCGGGATCGCTAGAAAAGACAATCATGTTCATTCATCGAGCAACCGATCCTGCAGTCGAATGCTTGCTTGTTCCCGACATGGCTTTGGCTTGTGCTGAGCATTTTGCGACACAGGATAAGGATGTACTCGTTCTATTGACCGATATGACAGCCTTTGCCGATGCGATCAAAGAGATTTTGATCACGATGGATCAGGTCCCATCTAATCGCGGCTATCCCGGATCTCTTTATTCCGACTTGGCCTCTCGTTATGAAAAAGCGGTCGATATCGATGGTAGCGGTTCCATTACGATTATTTCTGTGACCACAATGCCCGGAGGCGATGTCACTCACCCGGTTCCAGACAACACCGGTTACATCACCGAAGGCCAGTTTTACTTACACGGCGGAAGGATCGATCCGTTTGGATCTCTCTCCCGCCTCAAACAGCAGGTCATCGGAAAAGTTACACGCGAAGACCATGGCGATATCGCCAATACCCAGATCCGGCTCTATGCGGATTCCAAAAAAGCGCACGAGCGTCAGAGCATGGGATTTCGATTATCTCGGTGGGATGAAAAGTTGCTCCATTTCGCGCAGCTTTTTGAAGACAGGATGATGAATCTGCAGATGAATATCACCCTCGAAGATGCTCTTGATCTCGGATGGAGTACTTTAGCAGAATGCTTCGACAGTCATGAAGTGGGCATAAAGCAGACCCTCGTTGATAAATATTGGCCCAAAGCGGGGAAATAAGTGGCTGAAGTTAAATTAACCAAAACTGAGCTACGCCTGCAGCAGCTTAAATTAAGCCGCTTGCGCAAGTATTTGCCCACACTGCAGCTTAAAAAAGCTATGCTGCAACTAGAGGTCAATCAGGCTCAAATCGAAATTGAGAATTTAACCGCTGCATTTTTGTCATCGCAAGAAAAAGTGGAAAAATATTCCGCGCTTTTCACCGAAAGAAGCGCCACCGATCTTTTCTCCGCTGTAAAAGTAGATCGCGTGGAACGCATTCATGAGAATATCGCTGGTGTAGAAATCCCTAATTTTGGAAGCATCGTGTTTGAAAGAGCTGCTTATTCATTATTCGACACACCACTTTGGTTTGAATCTGCCATTTTAGGTCTTAAGCAGCTGATTACAGGAAGAGAAAAACTCAAAATAGCTAGAGAAAAAAAACAGGCGCTCGAAAAGGAGCTGCGCGAGGTCTCCATCCGCGTGAACCTGTTTGAGAAAATTTTGATCCCTCGCTCTATTGCCAATATCAAAAAAATTACGATTTTTCTCGGCGATCAGCAGCTGGCTGCCGTGTCTCAGGCAAAAGTCGCTAAAAAGAAAATCCTTTTGCGCAGTGCAGCGAAGAAGAAGGAGACGCTGGAATGATCATCAAAGTCAAAAAATACCTCATTCTCGGCGTTAAAGAAGAGATCGATCAGTTCTTCGAAAGAGCGCAAGACCATGGAATGATCGAGTTTATTGCTCCACACTCTAAAAAGTCCATCGAAGTGCCTGCAGAGATCCAACACCTCATGAGCGCCATGAGAATCCTGCGTAAACTCCCATTGAAAAAGCCCTACATTGGAGGCGGCGATCTCGCATTTGCCGATGAGACTGCACTCAAAATTTTGACTCTGAAAGGAGAAGTAGAGCGTCTTTCTGAAGAAAAAAGGCTTTTGGAAGCAGAGATTGTCCGCGTAGCCCCATTTGGCGACTTCTCCATGGAGGATCTCGACTATCTAGAAAAGGCAGGCAAGCGGGAAATTCAATTCTTCTGCATGAAGAGCGCAAAATCCCATGTCACCAACTTTACCGATGAGGTGATCTACATCGGAACCGAGTTTGATCTCGATTACTTTATCACTATTAATCCCGAGGCGAAACATTATCCCGATATGATCGAGATGCGAATCGACCGTCCCCTTGGCGAGCTGCAAACGCATCTGGGCTTTGTGAAAGAATCCTTGCATCAGATCGAAGCCGAGATGAAAGGCTACGCCGGCCATCTCGATTTTCTGCACGAAGCGTTCATCGAAAGGCTCAACGATTTTCATCTTGTTTCAGCTAAAAAAGAGCTCTCTTTCCCATTAGAGAACTCCCTCTTTTCTGTGGAAGCGTGGGTACCTGAAAATAAAACGCACCTTCTTTTTTCTATCATCGATGGGATGGCTGTTCACTGTGAACCGATCCTTGTCGAAGAACACGACAAAATCCCCACGTACATGGAGAATAAAGGCCTCCAGCATATTGGAGAAGATCTCCTCCGCATTTATGACGTCCCTGCCACGACAGACAAAGACCCCTCCGGCTGGATCTTTTGGTTTTTCGTCCTCTTTTTTGCGATCATTGTCGCCGATGGCGGTTATGGCCTCTTATACCTGGGGCTTTGCGTCTATCTCAAATATAAGTTCCCGGACCTCAAGTCGAGCGGCCAAAGATTTTTAAAATTAGCGACAATCCTCTCTGTAGCCTGCATTATCTGGGGCGTTTTAACCTCCTCCTTTTTTGGACTCTCCATTAGTCCCAAAAGCTGGCTTGGAAAACTCTCTGTAGAAGAATATCTCGTCGTTAAAAAGGCGGATTACCATATTGCCAAAAAAGATGACGTTTATCAGGAATGGATTCAAAAGATCCCTCAGCTTTCTACAGTGACATCAGGTGTGGAGTTTTTAGAAAAAGGCAAGGTGCTAAAAGCCGGGAAGTGGACAACTCCGGTATTTGATTCCTATTCTCGCAGCGTCTTTTTGGAACTGTCCTTGATCATTGGCATTGTGCACATCGCACTTTCCCTCCTGCGCTACATACGGCGCCACTTTGCAGGCATCGGCTGGATTGCATTTATGATCGGCGCCTATCTCTATTTTCCTTTGACCCTTAAAGCGACAACGATCTTGAACTTCATGGGCGTTGTTAATAAGACAACTGGGCCAGAAATTGGCCTCCAGATCATCTACGTAGGGATCGCCTCCGCTCTTATCATAGCCCTGATCCAAAAAAGATTAAAAGGATTTGGAGAAGTTGCCACCTTAGTTCAAGTATTTGCTGATGTTCTTTCTTACCTGCGTCTTTACGCTCTAGGGTTAGCCGGGTCGATCATGGCCGAGACGTTTAACGATATTGGTCAAGGCGTCGGCCTGTTTTTAGGTTTTCTAGTCATCTTAGTCGGTCACAGCGTGAATATCCTGCTGGGAATCATGGCCGGCGTCATACATGGGCTTCGTCTTAATTTCATAGAATGGTATCATTATTGCTTTGATGGCGGAGGAAGATTATTCCGTCCATTAATGCGATTGAAATTAAAAGAATAATTTCTTTTTCTGTTAATGTATTAATTTAGGAGATATATGGATTATAGCATGGTCGGGCCTGCGCTCGTTTTAGGCCTTGGTTGCATCGGAAGTTCAATTGGCTGCGGCATCGGGGGGATGGCCTCTCACGCTGCGATGAGCCGCGTCGAAGAAAATCATGGTAAATTTATCGGCATGTCTGCCGTTTCTTCTTCTCAGGCGATCTTTGGATTTGTCCTCATGCTTCTTATGAAAAACAGCATTCAAGCGGGCAGTCTTTCTCCGATCGGCGGTATCGGCATTGGACTTTCCGTCGGACTTGCTTTGCTCTTCTCTTCAATCTACCAAGGTAAATGCGCAGCAACTGGCATTCAAGCTGCCATGAAACAACCTGCAATCATAGGAAAGTGCTTCGCAGCACTCGGTATCGTAGAGTCGTTCTCACTCTTTGCATTTGTCTTTGCGTTGCTTCTCATCTGATCTATTGTGAGTATCCTTAGAGACTGTTAACGGATTTTCTTTTTATTGATTTTTCGATTCTTTGAAATGTAAATCAGCCAACAGTCTCTCATTTTTCTTCTCGATAAATTTCTTGAAGTGCTATCATCCCTCAATCAAATAACTTCATCAATTGAGAAGGGAATTATGGATTATGGTATGGTCGGGCCAGCCATTGTTTTAGGCTTAGGCTGTGTAGGAAGTTCCATTGGTTGCGGAATTGGCGGAATGGCATCACATGCCGTGATGAGCCGCGTTGAAGAGAATCATGGTCAGTTCATTGGGATGTCAGCTGTTGCATCTTCCCAGTCTATTTATGGATTTGTGCTCATGCTGCTCATGAAAAACAGCATTCAGGCGGGAGGTCTTTCTCCGCTTTCCGGCATTGGAATTGGGGTTTCTGTGGGCCTTGCGCTTATGTTTTCTTCTATCTACCAAGGGATGTGCGCGGCATCGGGAATTCAAGCTTCTGCAAAACAGCCTGCGATTATTGGTAAATGCTTTGCGGCGCTGGGGATTGTTGAATCCTTCTCGCTCTTTGCATTCGTCTTCGCACTTCTTCTGATTTAACATTCTTGCTGCGGTAGGCACAATGCTTGCCGCAGCTTTTATTTTTGTCCTGGATTAAAAAATTTTTTAGATATAAACAATGAAAGAGTAGCAACCTTTACAATGATGGTCTATGGGTCGCGAAAAAGTCAGAATCGAAAAAGATACCTTGGGCGACGTTGAAGTGCCTGAAGCCAAATACTGGGGAGCACAAACCCAGCGCTCGCACCAGAACTTCCGCATCGGCGGCGACTTGATGCCCATCGAGGTGATCCGAGCCCTTGCCATCGTCAAAAAAGCATCGGCGATTGTCAATTGCGAACTCGACCTGCTTCCCAAAGAAAAGATGGCTCTTATCACAGAGGTCTGCGATGAGGTGATCAGCGGAAAACTCGACGCGCATTTTCCTCTCGTCGTTTGGCAGACGGGATCGGGTACTCAGACCAACATGAATGTCAATGAAGTGATCAGCAACCGCGCTATTGAGAAATCAGGCGGCAAAATGGGATCTAAGACGCCGATCCATCCCAACGACGACGTCAATAAATCGCAATCTTCAAACGATGTCTTCCCAACGGCGATGCATATCGCTGCAACACTAGAAATCCGCCAAAAGCTACTTCCCAGTTTAAGTGTCCTTCTTGAAGAGCTGCGCAAAAAGTCCAAAGCATGGATGCAAGTTGTCAAAGTCGGAAGAACCCATCTCATGGATGCAACACCGCTCACGTTGGGACAAGAGTTTTCTGGCTACGCCTCTCAGATCGAGCATGGCATCGAGACAATTCACAGCGCGCTGAAACACCTTTCAGAACTGGCCCTTGGAGGAACAGCTGTAGGAACGGGGCTGAACACGCATCCCAAATATGCAAAACGCGCTGCTGATGTCATCAGCGAAATCACAGGGTGCGATTTCACCTCAGCGCGAAACAAATTCGAAGCACTTGCCTGCAACGATGCCATCGTCGAGGCGAGTAGTAGCATGAAACGCCTCGCCTGTTCTTATATTAAAATTGCCAGCGATATCGCTTGGATGGGCTCTGGGCCAAGATGCGGCCTCGGCGAGCTCAATCTCCCTGAAAATGAACCAGGTTCATCGATCATGCCCGGCAAGGTCAATCCCACGCAGTGCGAAGCGATGCTCATGGCTTCTGTGCAAATCTACGGCAATGATCTAGCGATCAGCATGGCAGGATCGCAGGGCAACTTTGAGCTCAATGTATATAAGCCGGTGATGATCTTTAACTTGCTTCAATCGATCCATCTTCTTGCCGATGTCGCAGTTAACTTCACGGAAAAGTGTCTTAGAGGAATTACTCCCAATGAAAGATGGATTAAGAAACATCTGGAAAATTCACTCATGCTTGCCACTGCTTTAAATCCCATCATCGGCTATGACAAAGCCGCTAAAGTGGTTCAGATGGCGCATAAACAAAATATCACATTGAAAGAAGCCGCCCTCTCTTTAGGTTTTTTAAGCGAAAAGGAGTTTGATGAAGCGATCGATCCGAGCAAAATGGTCCGTTTTAACGATTGATGTGGATGCCGAGCTTGGTGAGCAAGTAGCGGCCAACCAAGATTGGATGTTGGACAAGCAGTTTGATGAGAACCCAGTAAGACACCCCTTCGATCTTTTTGCGCAGGATGGTCCCGCCATTTCTAGACGCATCTCGAATCCATCCTTCGTAAGGCGGAGGAAGCTTCGGAAGCGCAGCTAACGGAAAAAAGCCCACCTCTTTGGTCTCCGCTCCTGTTTTTGCCTCGCCACCCACAATCCGGCATTCAAAAAGATGGGAAAGCTGCGTCATTTTGTTGACAGGCAAGTATTCGGCCACTTTTCTGACAACAACCGATTTGAATCCCGTTTCCTCTTCAACCTCGCGCACAGCTCCGACCTCAGGGAGCTCCCCAGGGTCCAAGCCTCCACCCGGCAGCACCCAAACAGGGATGTCCCTACGCTTGACGAGTAAAACTTCCGTTCTGCCCTCGTTGAACACAATCCCGTAAGTAGCTTGTTTTTCTGCTTGCATATAAGAATGGGTCTCTTTCATGATTGATGGAGTATATCAATTTTTAGAGTTATTGACACCATGAGAATTCCTCTTCTTATCCTCCCGTTGCTCCTTCTTCTTACCGGCTGCAGGCAGTATTATTTATCCGTTGTCCAAGAGTGGGTGGACGTGCGTTACTTAGCCAGTACCAACGTTGGCACTCCCGACCCTCGTCAGGAACATCCTCCGATCGGGCAAAAGCTTATCCTCGACTGGCGAGTTCCCATGGAAATCTATGAAAAAAAACCTGAAGTTGTGCTCGATTTGATCCTTTGGGATCATACGGCAAGACAGATCCGCTTCCCGATTAAAAGGCGGATGGATTTTGCTTCTTACCGCTTGTTCAATGAAGAGTATGAAAAGTCTGGAGGCATTCTGACCTACAGGGCAAAGATTGTTACTGAAGATGGGAAAATCTTCCGCGAATGGAAGCACCAGCTCTGGGTCAATTTGATCACCGTGGGCGAAGAACCGCTGGCGCCGGCAATAGAACCTCATGAGCAGAGCGCACCAGCTCTAGAGTTGCATCCCAATCCAAACATGGGTCCGTAATAGAAACTGCGTATTTGAGCAAAGAAGGGTCATAAAGATGCGGCTGATTGCCGCTTTCGAGATGACTCTCGAGCATGAGCCCCATGATTGCATGATTCCCTCGCTCAATTTGCTCTAAAACCGAATGAAACACCTCTTTTTGGTTTTCCGATTTTTTTTGGCAGTTCCCGTGCGAACAATCAATCATCAGCTTCTCGGGTAAATGCTTTCGATGCAACTTTTCCACTGCATCAGCAACAGAACCTGGATCGTAATTAGTCGACTCAAACGCACCCCGCAGAACGATATGAGGAGAGGGATTGCCCCTTGTCTGCATGGCGCATAATTTGCCTGTGGAATCGATGTGCATCATGGCATGGGGATCTCTTGCCGAAGCCGCGCCATCGACAGCGCCATCGATATTGCCATCCGTGCTGTTTTTAAAACCGATCGGCATCTGCAAAGAAGAAGCGAATTGGCGATGAGCCTGGGATTCTGAAGTCCTTGCGCCGATAAATCCCCAAGTAATTAAATCCTCAAAATAAAGCGCCGCAAGCGGATCGACAAATTCTGTCGCACAAGGAACCTCGAGTTGTGTCAGCATGAGCAAAAGTTCCCGCGTCCACAACAGTCCTGTCTTAATGTCGTGGCTACCATCTAAATGAGGATCGTACAAAAGCCCTTTCCAGCCCTTCGAAGTGCGAGGTTTTTCTACATAAACGCGCATCACCAAAAAACACGTCTGTTCCACCTCAAGGGATAGTTCTTTGATTCGCTGCGCATATTCGATCGCTGAAGTGCGATCATGAACGGAACAGGGGCCAACAATAAGCCCCAAACGAGGATCTGTTCCACGGACGATGTCTTTGGCAATTTGCCTCGTTTCAGCAATGAATGCCGCCGTGCTAGCTGGAACTGGCAGCAGCGTCTTGATCTCATGGGGCGATGGCAGAGAATAAATCGTCATGGAGCTTTGGTCATTTAAATTAAAGATGTGACCGTAACACAGCCCTGCTAAATTTTGCAAGATACTGAAGATATGAGAGCCTAAAAATCTTATTTGCTAGTATCTGAATGGTGGGTTAGGTTTATCCATAAAAAAATTCTCTTATGAAGAAATGCAAGAAATATAAAGATGAGCCCTTTGGTAAAATCCAAATCATTGAGGACTGTTTACCTAAGCCAAAAAACTTAATGAGAAAAAGGATGCGACAAAAAATAAGGCTTTGCTTTTTTTCTCGAAAGCCATAAAATGGAACTTATAAATGGACCGGGAGTTCCCGATCGGCGTCTGGCCTCAGCTTTAGCTGGGGCTTTTCGCTTTTTGGGGGATAACACTTTAAACCAGTCTCATTATATTCAGGAAAGCCTAATATCTTTTCTCTTACAATTTCGAAGGCCTTATTTGGTTGATTTCGCTTTAAGATGTGTCTTGCAATGGGATGGGCAACCAGATCTGCGATTTGAAGGCCACTGCTATTAGTTTGTTTATTAGCAAATCTGAGGCTCAGAGGATAATGCTTAGATCTTTGAGCTGAAATTTGATCGAATGCTAATCCAACATCTCGATCTTCAGGCTTGCCTCGGCTTTCAACGATTATATGGGTGAGCTGTTGAAGTTGTTGTTGTTCTTCCAAAAAAATGAGAGTTTGGTCCAAGCAAGAATCGAGCGCTAATAGATAAGGATTACCCGGATTTGGCTTGTCTTGTAAGTCTTTTTTATTAATTGCAGTAGCAACTATGGAAAAGGGAATCCTACTGATCATCTCATTGAGAGCATGCAGAAAGATCATTCTTTTCTCCTCGTTAAAGAGAAAAGCAAATTCCCCAGTTGATTTGCGAATTTCATGATTATGGAGCACTACAAGATCATGTCCCCAAAAGTCGATTTTTAATTTTGCGACAGCTTGTTTTATAATCGAAATGTAGTCGAGTTTTCTGAAAATACAAAATACCAATACAAAAATGGGATTTTCAGGATTGATCGTCTTAATCCCGTGATCTCCACTTTCATCTGCAAAGATAATGAATTCACTGAAGTGATTTTGCATTTTGTACCAAGAAAGAAGTTTATACAAAAGCAGGCTTTGTTTTCAATAATTTTATTTAAAGCGATCTGCATACTTCAATGGCTGATCTTGCTTCCAAGGGCAGTAGCTGTTGCAGAATTCGATCCTCTCTCCAAGAGGAGGATGCGTGCTGCGCCAGAATTTAAAGATAGGTCCGGGATAAGGATTCCCTAAATTTTCTTGCTGCAGTGCGATAAAAGCTTCTGCTGCTGCCTTGTTGTTTTGCGTGATCTCTAAGCCAAAACGATCTGCCTCATGCTCCATGCACCGCGACACATAATTAGAAAGCGGCGTAGAAAGCAGAGAAAAGAGGGTGATTAAAAAAAGCAGCAAGGGCAAGGAAGCAATATTGTAAAGATATGTGAACCCAAAGCGTTTTTTATACTTACGCAGCATGAAATTCGCTGATCTATAAGTGAGATAAAAAATGCCAAACGAAAGCGCAGAACAATAGAGCATCGACCACCAGATGTGGTGCAGCACATAGTGGCCCATTTCATGTCCCATCACAAAGAGAATTTCATCTGGAGTGAGCTGCTTAATGGTTGTATCCCACAGCACAATCCGGCTGCTGCTCCCAAAGCCGACCACATAGGCATTCAACATTTTGGTGTCTTCGCTTTTATCTACTTCAAAAACCCTTCCACCCTCAATTCCTGCTCTTGAAGCAAGATGTAAAATCTGCGCTTCGAGCTCCTTGTTTTTCATAGGACCGAATTTATTGAAGAGGGGATCGATCCATATCGGCTGGACGAACATCATGATGAACATAATTCCTATGCTCACAAGGCTGCTGTAAAACCACCATCTACGCGGGCTTTTTTTGAGCAAAAGATAAAAGATCCACACAAAGGCTACAGCGCTGATGATGGTGACAAGCGCTCCTATGCTGTAATTATTCAACCAACGGCCGATGCTCTGCGTTGAAAGCCCAAACGCGTGCTGACGCAGATACCCTGCATAGAAATCTAGTGGCAGATTCAAAAGATCGTAGATCACCAAGAATGACACCAGGTAGACCACGATGGAAAAGAACCAGTTTTTCCCCCACTTTGTAGAAAATTTCCCCAGCTTTCCTGTAAATCCCCACCCCAAAAAG
>JAHFTO010000061.1 GCA_023269355.1 Chlamydiota bacterium
GTAGGATTCGGTCCCGTTGTAAATTGCCTATGACCAGTCGGATATGTCAATTTGTAACGAGCGCGAACCTACGCCAAAATCATCGAATTTGTGCAAGAAAGCGAGTTTTGCAACTGCCTCTATCTTCTAGAGAAAAATTCGATCTCATATTTTTATTCTTCTAAGCCTGAGAGAATTAGCAATTACAGAAACGGAACTAAACGCCATTGCTGCACTGGCGATGATCGGGCTGAGGAAAATTCCAAAGAGGGGATAAAAAATCCCTGCAGCAATGGGGATTCCAAGGACATTGTAGGCAAAGGCAAACCAGAGGTTCTGTTTGATGTTCCGGAGGGTATAGTGACTCAATCGCTTTGCTCGAGCGATTCCTCTTAAGTCGCCTTTGATGAGGGTGATTCCCGCACTTTCCATCGCAATGTCGGTTCCTGTGCCCATCGCAATACCTACATTTGCCTGAGCTAGGGCAGGAGCATCGTTAATTCCGTCTCCGGCCATGGCAACAACATGACCTTCCGATTGGAGGCGCCGGATGATACGATTCTTCTCTTCAGGTAGAATTTCTGCTTGGATTTCATCGAGTTTAAGAGCTTGTCCAACCGCTGTAGCCGTGGTTTTATTGTCTCCTGTCATCATAACAATGCGCATCCGATCCTGATGAAGCATCTCAATGGCTTCTGGGGTAGATTCTTTGATCACGTCAGCCACTGAGAGTATCCCAATGATTTTCGCATCCGATGCCAGATAAAAAACAGTTTGGGCTTGTTTGCGAAAGTTTTCTGATTTGGCTTGGGCTACAGAAAGATCAATCCTCAAACCGGCAAAAAGCTTTTGGTTTCCAATGGCGACTTGTTTCCCTTGAACCTTTGCCGTAATTCCTTTTCCTCTCAAACTTTGGAAGTCTTGGATAGGAATGAGAGAGAGGCCTTTGTTCTTGGCAGCAGTTACAATGGGGAATGCCAAGGGATGTTCACTTGCAATTTCCAAGCTTGCAGCAATCTGCAGAATCTCGCTTTCAGACTGTTCCGATAGGCTTATCACTTTTGTGAGCTTTGGTTTCCCTTCTGTGAGGGTGCCCGTTTTATCTACAACGACAGTATCAACTTTAGCCATTGTTTCGAGCGCTTCGGCATTTTTAATGAGAAGTCCGGAAAGAGCACCTCGTCCCACCCCAACCATGATTGACATAGGGGTAGCGAGTCCTAAAGCGCAGGGGCATGCGATAATCAAGACAGTCACTGCATTGACAAGGCCCAAGCTAAAACTTGGGGTAGGTACTAACAATCCCCAAACAAGAAAAGTAAGAATAGCTGCGAGGACTACGGCGGGAACGAAGTAGGAAGAAACAAGATCGGCGAGCTTTTGAATGGGAGCTCTACTTCTCTGTGCTTCACTGACCATGTGAACAATTCGTGCAAGAAGGGTTTCACTTCCTACTCGTTCTGCCTTCATAAGAAAACTGCTGCTCCCATTTAAAGTGGCCCCCGTTACTTTGTCGTTCGGACTTTTTAATACCGGAAAAGGTTCTCCTGTGATCATCGATTCATCGATCGAGCTGCTTCCTACCAAGACAACTCCATCTGTGGGTATTTTTTCTCCAGGACGAACACGCAGGATGTCTCCTTTTTTTACATTTTCAAGAGGGATGTCTTTTTCGGTTTTATCTGGAAGAACCAATCTTGCGGTAGTTGGAGCTAGTCCCAATAGCTTTTTGATGGCTTGGCTGGTTTTGATTCGAGCTTTCAGCTCGAGAACTTGTCCCAGGATCACAAGGACTGTGATCACGCTGGCCGCCTCAAAATAGAGATCGACTTGGTTGTTTTCATTCCGGAAAGAAGGAGGAAAGATCGAAGGCCAAAACACTGCAATTAAGCTGTAGATAAAAGCGGCTCCGACGCCTAGACTGATTAGGGTGAACATGTTTAAATGCCGTGAAATGAGGGAGTGCCATCCTTTTACGAAAAAGGGCCAGCCGCTCCATAGTACTACCGGCGTTGCCAGGGCGAGTTGGACCCAAGAACCATATATGTTGGGTAGGAGACGAAAATTGACGATCAGGAGTATCGGAAGGCTCAAGAATAATCCAAGCCAAAATCGGTGGCTCATGTCTTTCAATTCATTGTCATCTTCATCCTCGTTTTCCTGGGTTTTCGGCTCCAATCGCATCCCGCAAATCGGACAAGAGCCAGGCTTTAGCTGAACGATTTGTGGATGCATCGGGCAGGTGTATTCTTTTGCCATATTATTTCTCTTTACCAGTTAGTTCAATTCTTAAGAATGCCATATAAGAAAGAGGCGTTCCACCATATGCGGATTTGATGGAGCTTGGAACAAATGAAGCGCTTCCCACAAACCCGAGGCCCCAGAGGGTATAAGGGATGAAAGAAAATTCAAAGATGTAGCCGAGATCAAGCTTTCCTACTTTGAAGATTTTTTCGGCATTGGGATTGGGAGGAACGAACAATCCGTCCTTGGCAGCATATTCGGCTCTCCCAAAGAGAACATGCCTATTGTTGAGCTCGATCGCAGATTCTAAAAGACAGGCATTGAGATTAGGGCCGGGAGAGTTGCTATTTAGCCCCCAAGCAGCAGTGATTTGCCAATTACTGGCCTCCCAAGCTTTATTGTAACTAATCGATGCCGTGGTTCGCTGCGTATTGACATTGGGCTCTAACTGTTCAGGACTTTTGAGGAAGCCATAGCTGATTTGGGCAGCAATATTTTGCGTTGGATTGATGGAAAAGCGTGCAGAATAGGAATCAAACCGAGGAGAGTCAAAATTCCAACGGTGCTGATCGGGTTCTCTTCCTGTGAAAATGGAGGCATCAATCTTCAGCCAATCATGAATATACCCAATCGTAGCTACACCAAAGACGATGTGTGTGGAATCAAGCCAATGGTGGGTGATAGGTGCTTCAGGGTTGAAAAAGGCTGAAAAACGGTGAATATAGGCAGGAGGACCAAGAGCTGGCTCTCCAGGGTAGCCAAAGTACGCAAAAAGAGAATTTTCTTCAGAGAAGCGAAGGGTGTAAACAGCTGCTAACTCCATTAAAAAATCGTGAGGATGTTGGCGGTTGACAAGGGGAGTCGTTCCATTGCAAGTTTCTCCTGTTTGGAGTAGAAGGGGGTATCCATTACACCCTATAGTGGCTGGCTCAAAACTGATCATGTTTCTTAAAGCAAAAGTTCCTCGTCCAAAGTCTTTTTGCGCGGTAAACATGAACATGTTTTCGCTAAAGAATTGATTCCCTCCTAAAGGCCCTCCTTGATCGTCATATATCGCCATGAGAAATCCATGAACCATTAAGAGCCAATCATCGGGACTGCGATGAATGCCTGGCATTTTTGTGGAGGCAGGCATCCAGCTGGTACCAGTTGCATCGCGTCCCATGGAATAGGTGCCATACATGCCATGCATCACTTGCATAGCCATATCTTCATGAGGATTGGGAGATACTTCTTCCATTTTATTCTTGGCCTTTGAAAGATTGTCATTACCTTGAGCAAAAGCCAGCGAGGTTATCGACAACCCCAGAAAAATAAAGTGACGTATTTTCATTAGTTTCTCGTTAAAGGATTTTTCCCTTCAATTTTATTACTTTCGCAGCTTCTATCCAAAATATTGATCCAATCACAACCGGCGGCACTATAGAGACTGTTAACGGATTTGAACGGGCAGCTCAGCGCAATCCCGGTTCTTCAGACCTAAGTCAAGCGAGCTATCTGTCCATTTGCGGCAAGAAACTTGCCGCCCGTTTCCGGAGCGGAGAACCTCCCTCCTTTCAAGAAGGAGTTCTTCAAAGCTCATCTTCTGGGTCTTTTCGCGATCTTTCGCTTTTCATGGCGGCGCCGATGGCGCCTTCGGCATCTAACACCTTAGAACCAGTTGCAAAACTCGCTTTCTTGCACAAACTCGATGATTTTGGCGTAGGTTCGCGCTTGTTGCAAATTGACATATCCGACTGGCCATAGGCAATTTACAACGGGACCGAATCCTATGGCAAAAGCGCGGATTTGGGCAGAAATTGGGGTTTTGCAACTGGCTCCTTATATCAAAGCGAAATCTCATCGAAAATCCCTCAGAATCTGAGTAATTTACAAATTCCGTTAACAGTCTCATAGAGGTTGTCTACAAAAGGGAATAGAAGAAATGGATTGTTGTAAAGTCTTGCATATGTCTTCTGAAAGGTTTTTGATCAAAATCCTACCGGAATTTCTTGGCTCATCGTTGCACCACCTGTGCATCGTGCAAAAAAATCTTGTTTTTCATTTGCACTTATGACACCATGCGGGCCCACATGAAGAAAAGTTAATGATTTATTGAGGTAATCAAATGGCTCTTAATATTGAGCATTATCCGGGTAGGAAATTTTCTATGTTTTCTTTTACCCCTGAATTTAGTGTGGATTTGAATAAATCTGTAAAAGATAAACTTAACGAAGGTGAACAGCTAACAAATGCTACTGCTCTTTCAATTCTCAAGCAGATCAAATTGAAATCAGACATAATCTCATTTTTGACAAAGTCAATTGTTGCTATTTCTTTCTCCGCTGGAGTGGTTGTGGCTGGTTTTTGTATTCCTGCTGCTGGAACTGCTTTATTTGTAGCTGGTATATTTGTTCGTGCGCTGGGGGGCGGGATGCTCGGCTATTCTATCGAAAATTCTTTTAATGGTTTCTTATCTCAATTATCGCAGGCATATAGAGACCAAAGTCAACGAGCTGGTGAATACATTAGAACTTTAGAAATTGCTGATCATGAAATGAGATTTATATTAGCTTAACTATTTTCTAATAATGAAAGCAAGAGCCTCTTCAATATTGCTCATGTCGCTTCCATCTGAAGAGGTGAGGATATCGTTTCGGAGAAAAAATCTCTATCTCTAGAAATTTGCTCGGCATCTTCAGTAAGACCCCTGACTTCGGCGATTTTTAACATGGTGCGACATCACCCTTCATAGATGAATCATCGTTTTTGAATTTTGTAGTGCTTTAATACTAAGTTGTTTACATTTTATTTTTTCCAGGCTTCGAATAACATGTGTTCATGTTTGTTCGAAAAAAAACGCTGTATGGCGGGAAAATCGCAGTTCAGATCTGTGAAAACTACCGAGAGCAAGGAAGAGTCCGGCGGCGCGTCCTCAAGCATGTGGGCACTGCTGAACGTAAGGACTTGGAAACACTTGCAAAATTGATTGAAACATCGGCCTTCATCAAGAAAGAACTCGAAGATCAAAAAGAAAATTGGCTCGGAGGGATCTACGAAGAAATTAGTGACAAATCGGGGCTACCTATCTGTGATAACGAGAGAGGAAATAGCAAAATCAAGATCGATGAAGAGAAAGTCGCTGAAGCGGCAAAATGGAATCGTTGATCCTTAGGCGGTTAAGAAAAATATCGCTGAAGTCGGGAGAAGCGCATACGAGATCCACTTCCATCCGCCCCCAACCATCATAAGGAATATCCAGTTCCACATTTAAGCGGAATAGCTGTCATTCCTTCATAAAACAAAAACGCAATTCTCATCTTGTCTCCTAAATAATTGTGATGTCGAAGGCGCGAAGCAGTCCGACAGCTTCAGGAAAAGAAAATTTTGCCTTCTTAATTTTGTTGGTTGTGGGATCAATATCGTATTGCGTGCTACTAGAAAAATTTGCGCTGCATAGGTCGCAGTTATGAAAGATGGTTCCTAATAAATCGACGCTGCTGAAATCAGCGTCTTTCAGTATGGTATTTGTGAAATGACTGTCTCTCAATTTGCTACCATTGAAAGAACTGTTCTTCATATTGAGGTCCGAAAAATTGCAATATTGTAAGAGGCAGTTCTTAAAATTCACGGAGAAAAACGTCTTTTCGCATTTGAAAAATTCTGCTCCGACAATCTTGCAATCTGAGAATTGAACATCATGAAGACGACAACCTTCTAACTTTACAAGACTGAAATTGCAATTCGAGAAAGTACATGAACTAATTTTTGCATTCCGCAAGGTAGTCTCAGAGAAATCGCAGCTGTTGAAGGCACAACTGGTAAAAGAGTGTTTTTCCAGACTTTTCTTAGAAAAATTTTCCGACTTGATTGTTTGGTTCTCTACATTTTTTTCGATTTCAGTCATTTATTACTCCAAGTCGCATTTAGAGGATGTCTACAAAGTCTGAGTCCGCCTTCTTCGGACCCTTTTCGCGATCTTTTGCTCGGTCCTTCGGCGTCTATGAGCCAGTTGGCATATGAATAGATATTGAATCACTAAATTTTTTAGAAAAAGTGTAAAATGCTTCGCATATCTTTACAAGGTGTGCCTAAGAGGGACTATCATATGCATTTTAGAAGGCATGACATCGCGCATCTCATGAATATCGAGGGCTGTCTCATGAGACCAGACCCCTTGAGGATTGCCCTTCCTATCTCTGCTCCAAAGAACCCAGAGAACCAGCAAAGTGATATGCATTGTCGCCACGGTGTCGCGACAATCGTTCATCCAGGACGATCATCGTGATCGCCTTTCAGGCTTTTCTCGAGAATACGACATGTTCGGCAACGTCGTTAAGGAAGAACTTGGAACAGGGCTTACCATATAGTAGTTTAAAAATTATTTGATAGTCTGGTATACTGCTCTCTCTAAAAATCATCAGGGAGACAAAAATGCCTAAATTTTATTCCGTAGACCTTCGCGAACGAGTCCTTCAATATTTAGAAGATCCTGATGCTGATTGGACGAAGAAAGGCGGCAAGTAACACTTTGGTTACAAGGCACATGTTGGCATAGATCAGGGAAGCGAGTTAGTGAGAAAAATTTCCATGACACCCGCACATGTCCATGACGGAAACATGTTCGAATCTGCTCTTAGTGGTGATG
>JAHFTO010000002.1:0-110062 GCA_023269355.1 Chlamydiota bacterium
ACTTGTCTTCTTCGCTCGGCTCGAAGGGAAAGATGTCGAACGTCCCTTTAGGAGAGGAGTAGTTCATGAGAGGATCCAAAACTTAAGTTTTGACTCGATGTTCCACTTTTTTCTGGCTCATAGAGTGGCTGCGGCTTTCGCAAATCGATTCGGCCGACGTAGAAAATAGCGCCTTCGGCTATGATCTACGTCGGCCGAATCGATTTGCGTTTGCCTCGCTCACTCTCTGAGAGCAGAAAAAAGTGGAACATCGAGTTTCATGGGAATATAGCTCTTTTCCTCTAAAGAGTAAAGGGTAGGGTTTTGAGGAATGTGCGCAAAGAATCCTTTCAAAAAAATAGCTGTCTATAGCAAATTCTTGCATATTTTAAAACGGGACAGCCAATGACATCGGGCATTACAGAAAAACCCACCACGACCACTTCTTCCTCAACCACTCAAAATCAGATCGCAAAGGGATCTCCGGAATCGCTCCAAACCCTATTTACTTTGCACCGCAGCATTGAAAAACAATATCAATTATTTTCTTGGCCGCCTCAGCTCCAGAACATTGCTGTTGTGACAGAGGTTGCCGCAGGTAGAGGGGATATCTCTGCCGCAGCAAAAGTCATACGACTGATGCAAAAAATGGAGCCGTCTTTGCGATTTGAGTGGATCGTGCTAACGAATAAATATGATTTGCCTTCTTTTTTAGAGGGTTCAGATCTTACGAAAATCACCATTAGAAATTTAGACTCTCTGTACGAGGAACCAATCCTTGCGGATTTCTTAGTAGGCGGTCCTGTCAAGCCCAATATGAGCACAGAGGAAATCCAAAGCAAATTTAAGATTTCTCTGAAAGGAACGAGGTTTAATTTTCTAGAAAATGCAAGCGCTCCCAAAACAGAAGAAATTGTAGCTGCAGCTTGCTCTGAAATGCAGTTGCATGAAGATTTAGACGCCCTCTATCGCAAAGTGCACAAAATCCTATTTGGCAGTCTGGAACAGTTTTCTTCGGGTGTCATCATGGGATTGCAACAAGGGTCGGGAGTATTCTTCGATGAAAGTAGGCTGAATGCTTCCTTGTCATTAGGATACTGTTGTCCTTCTTATCTTTTGCAATTAGAGGACACTGAGCTTAAGCGAGACCTTTGTGCGGCTCTTTGTGTCGAAAAGTCTGGAGATATGCCCGACTACAATCAGCATTCATTCAATTCAGGTTACGCGCATCGGCCTGTTTCTTGGGCGAAATTTATCGATTTTGTCGCCATCCACGAAACAGTCAAAAACGTAACGATTGTGCTGAATCAACATGGTGAATTTGACAAGTTGAACACAGAGCAGTTTGCTGAGCAAATCTTTACTGAAGCTCGCCTTGAGTTTCTTCAAACGCAGGGTTATACAGCAGTTACCATCAAAGGGCAGGAAGAGAAGCCTATTTACTTTCAAATGACAACAATGCTCAAGCGACAACTTACAATCGTCGTAAGGCCTTCATTTAAACCGTCAGACATGAAATATTTGCAGCTTGCTTCGGAGAGACTTTTGGCCACAGGAGATAATACAGCTGCAGAAGCGTGGGCAGCGAAATGCAAATTGTACGTTTACGAGGACGTTGCAAATAAAGGATGCAAGGGAGACTTTTTGAAGCAACAAGTGGAAGTGGCAAAAACAATTTCGCAGGATTTGGGCACGTTGCTTCACTTATTTGGTAAGAACAATGTTCCCTTGAGCTCCGAAGAGATGGAACAAGCCGTGAGCATTTTACAAAACTCTTCTTTAGCTGAAGAAACACTGCAATTTTGTCAGCAGATCACTCAGCAGTATTCTTTTGCTCCTGTTTTGGAAGGAGCGTTAAAACGCGCTGCATGGCAACAATGCATTCCTAAGCTCATCGAAGAGGAGGCGGATGCGATGGATCGGACATGGAAAGAGGGATTGATCCAATTTTTATGGAATACAAGCCTTTCTCTTCGAGAAATCGCTCCCATTGAAAATTTGACGCTTATTTCGCAACGTGCGCAACAATTGATTCAGATTAAACAAATTATATGAATAAGTTAAGTCCACAAAATTCTCAATTGCGTACTGCACAGGTTCTGCAAAGACAGTGTGTGATTTCTAATACAAGAAATATCGCCACTGGCTCATTTGGCTCCTGCTATGTTTTAGTGGGACATGATCCTAAAACGAAATACAGTTTTATCGCACACATCGATATAGGCACCTATTTGGAAGGTATTCGCACCATTTTTTCTGAGCTCAAAAGGCTCAATGTCGATTTAAACGATTTGATGGGACTGCGACTGCTTGGTGGGTGGAAATCTGAACCATCCTGTCTGCTCGGTCAGAAAATCATTTCGATCCTCAAAGAAGAAGGAATTGGAGAAAAGGTGAATTTTACATTCTTTCAGCAAAAGTTGTCTGGAAGTATTGATGTGCCAGGAAATAAGGCGACGCATTTTCCAGGTATTCATTTGGACGCGCAAACGGGGACATTGAGTATTTTAAAAAACACTTGGATAAGTTTAGAGCAAAAGCAGTACGAATCGCATTTGAAGCTCGTACAAGGACTCTTTCAAGAAGCAGGTTTAGATTTAAGTGCTATGACTACAGAGGAGCGCTGCAAGGCCGTCAAAAATTTTCCAGTGACAAAGCAGTTTCCTTTGGAGATTACTGTTTATTCTAAGAATCAATCTTGATTCCGGCAGAGTTAAAAATGTCGTCTAGTAAAAGGAGCCAGTTCTGCAGGACGCTGATGGGAGGGCTGGCTTGGTATTCTTGGTGCAGCCCTTGCAGTAGCTCCATGAATGGAAAGGGAATCCAGTCTTTTCCCGCATACTCTGTAAAATAATAACCTAATGTATGATCAGCGCCCGGTGGGAATTTGTGCACCTGGATCATAAAAAATTTTATCTTATCGTCTAGTTCAGAAGAGGACTGATGCAAGAGCACGTTACAATCATCCTGGAGATTGTGCCAGAGCTCGGAGATCTGCGCTGTAAATTCTGGATTATGACTTTGATCGCTTTGAGAGAGAATAAAGAGAAGCAGTCTCAGGGCCAATAAATTTTCGAAAATGTGCTGCTTGCCAGCAAGTCCTGCTTGCAATTTTGATTTTGATCCAAAAGCGTTTAATATTTTCTTGAAATACGAGGTGAGTGTCGCAAATACTTGGGTCTTAGTGGAATTTTTAAGGCTTTTATAACCTTCTTTTTCTCTGCGTTCTTTTTCGATGGGGTGAACAACAATTTTTTCGTAAGGAGCGGACTCGTTTTTTCGATGAATGTTTTTGTCTAAGTCGCCCATTGGGTGTCGCCGCTTTGATAATAGAATTTTAATGCCTAAAATAAGATTTATTAATCAATCCATTTGCTTTGCAGTAGTGCGGAAGGAAATACCCTCTTCTGCTAAAAAGATGTTGACTTAGAGGGTGTTGCCGATTTAAGCTTCTAACGATTTCCGGGTTCCCTATCCCTATGAGGAGACTGTGTGAGTGTATTGAATTTTTTTAAGTCAGCCCCTGTGGTTCCAGAAATTGAAGACCAGAAAGAGGTCAAGCAGCGCTATAAGTACTGGCGCTGGCGCATTTTCTACAGCATGTTCATCGGCTACGTCTTTTATTATTTCACCCGGAAGAGTTTTACCTTTGCCATGCCCGTCATGATGGAAGATTTGGGTCTGAAGATCAGTGATCTAGGGATTCTAAGCAGTATTCTGTCTATTACGTATGGGTTGAGTAAATTTTTGAGCGGGATGCTTTCAGACCGATCTAATCCCCGTTTCTTTATGGCGATCGGACTCATTCTTACTGGCGTCTTCAATATTTGTTTTGGAATGACTTCATCGATTGCGTTTTTTGCAATCTTTTGGGGTTTGAATGGAGTTTTTCAAGGCTGGGGCTGGCCTCCTTGTGCGCGCTTGCTTACGCATTGGTACTCTCAAAAAGAAAGAGGAACCTGGTGGGGACTCACCAGCACATCGCACAGCGTTGGCGGAGCACTCATTCCTTTTATTGCTGCTCAATGCGCCGTATGCTGGGGATGGCGCTCTGCAATGTATGTGCCAGGTGTCATTTGTATTTTAGCAGGTTTATATTTGATGAATCGCCTTCGCGATACACCGCAGTCGCTTGGCTTGCCGACCATTGAGAAATTTAAGAATGATTATCCTGATGCCAAGGCGCATGACGATGAGGAGATTTCAACAAAAGATATGCTGTTTAAGCATGTCTTAAGAAATAAGTTCATCTGGGTGCTCGCGATTTCCTACTTTTTTGTTTATGTGATCAGGCAGGCTGTCAATGATTTTGGAGCGCTGTTTTTGATCCAGTCCAAGGGATATTCGATGATCTCAGCTTCATTCAGCATTGGCTGTTTTGAGGTCGGAGGAATTTTGGGGACCTTAGTTGCAGGTTGGGGCTCCGATAAAATCTTTAAAGGGCGCAGGGCTCCCATCAACGTGATCTTTTCTCTTGGGGTTATTGTAGCCATCGCTGCTCTTTATCTTTCTCCCCCTGGAGCTTTGTTCTTAGACTACTCCCTAATGTTTGCGATTGGGTTTATGATCTTTGGTCCGCAAATGCTCATCGGTATGGCAGCTGTAGAGCTCTCTCATAAAAAGGCCGCAGGAACATCCAATGGTTTTGTGGGATGGGTTGCTTATCTTGGCGCCGCTACCGCGGGTTACCCCATTTCGGTGATCGCTGAAAAATGGGGTTGGTATGGGTTCTTTGCAGCTCTTGTCCTATGTGGGATTATCTCTGTAGCTTTACTCGTTCCCCTGTGGAATATCAAAAGCAATCCAAAATTTACAGACAAAGAGCTCGAGCCTGTGGAAGCTGTCCCGGGCAATAGTTAAGGAAATGCTCTTTTGCTGAACTGAATTTTGTGTATAATAGTGGTACTCATACATAGGTGCTTCTATCATGCGCTGGGTCCCTCTTCACGTCCATTCTCAATATTCCATTTTAGATTCTTCAGCATCTGTGGAAGAGATCGCTGAAAAAGCCGCTGAATTCAAGATGGCGGCTGTTGCTTTGACCGATCAGGGCAACATGTACGGCGCTGTTGAGTTTTACAAAGCGTGTAAATCCCTCCAAGTCAAACCGATCATTGGTTGCGAGCTATACATGGCGCCGGGATCGATGCTGGAGAAAAAACGGATTCCGGGAACGCCAGCGGGATTTCCTATTGTGCTTCTTGCAAAAAATAAGGAAGGCTACCGCAACTTATGTGTGCTCAGTTCAGCAGCACATCTAGAAGGATTTTACTGGACGCCCAGAATTGACAAAGAGCTTCTTGCAAAACACTCGGAAGGGTTGATCTGTCTTTCAGGGTCATCTAAAAGTTCACTCTCCCATTTTATTGCGCAAGGGAAAGAAGAAGAGTTCATTGTTGAGGTGGATTGGTACCAGTCTGTTTTTAAGGAAAACTATTACTTCGAGCTGCTTCGGCATCAGATGAGCGATGAGCAGATTCGCGCAGATGAAATGGACCAAGAGAGTTGGTTGTACCAACAGTATTTGGATGTAATTCGAACCCAAGCTCAAGTGAATGCGAGATTGCTGGAAGTCTCAAAGGAAAAAGGGATACGCTATGTAGCTGCGAATGATTCGAGATATATCGATCGTGAGGATTGGAGAGCGCATGAGATCCTAATGAATATCCAATCAGGCGAGCCCTGTGAAATTTGGGAAAAAGACTCCTTTGGCAACCCTAAAGTGCGCGTTAAAAATCCCAAGCGCCAGGTGTCTTATACGCACGAAATGCATTTCAAATCGCAAGAAGAGATGCAAGGCTTATTTGCAGATCTTCCCGAAGCGCTTGAGACAACTGTGGACATCGCCTCTCAGTGCGCATTCGAGATGGATTTTAAGACGCGGTACTATCCCGTTTTTGTTCCTCCTAATATGGAAGGCAAAGAATTTTCTAAAGAGCAGCGCCTCGTAGAAGCGCAAGAATATTTAAGGCAGCTATGCGAAGAGGGCATTAAGACGCGTTACACGCCAGAGCGCCTTGCTACAGTTCAAGAAAAATATCCTGGAAAAGATCCCCTTGATGTTGTGAAAGAAAGACTCAGCTACGAACTCGATGTTATTTTACCGAAAGGGATGGGCGATTATTTGCTCATCGTGTGGGATTTTATCAACTGGGCGAAGCGAAGCGGCATTCCGATGGGGCCAGGCCGGGGATCGGGAGCGGGTTCCATTGTTCTTTATTTGATCGGGATTACCGATATCGAGCCGCTGAGATTCAACTTGTTCTTCGAGCGCTTTATTAACCCTGAGCGTATTTCCTATCCCGATATTGACGTTGACATCTGTATGGACAGACGCGCAGAGGTGATCGACTATACAGTGAAAAAATATGGCAAAGACAAAGTCGCGCAGATCATTACATTTGGCACGATGAAAGCCAAGATGGCGCTTAAAGATGTCGGCAGAGTGCTGAGTATTCCCTTGGCAAGAGTCAATGAGATTGCAAAACTTGTTCCCGAAGATCCGAACATGACGCTTGATAAAGCTTTAGAAATCGATCCTGAACTCAAACGCTTATATGAAGAAGATGCAGAGATCAAACGACTCATTGACATCGCTAAAAAGCTGGAGGGATCCGTGCGCAACACAGGCATCCATGCGGCAGGGATGATCATCAGCGGAGATTCGATCATTGAACGTTGTCCTGTATGCACAGCAAAAGACTCAGAAATGGCTGTCACACAATATTCGATGAAGCCCGTGGAATCTGTAGGCATGTTGAAAATTGATTTTCTGGGATTAAAAACTCTCACTTCGATCCAGCATGCGGTGCAAGCGATCAAGAAAAGCCGAGGCAAGGAGATTGACTGGGTCAATTTGCCCTTAGATGATAAGCCTACTTTTGATCTTTTAAATCAGGGAAAGACGATGGGGATCTTTCAGCTTGAATCGGGAGGGATGCAAGATCTTGCTAAACAATTGCACATCGATAAATTTGAAGAGATCATCGCGGTAGGAGCTTTATACCGCCCAGGACCGATGGAGATGATCCCATCATTCATCAATCGCAAGCACAAACGAGAGGTGATCGAGATCGACCATCCGCTGATGCATGATATTCTAGCGGAGACCTATGGCATTATGGTCTATCAAGAGCAGGTGATGGCGATTGCTAGCAAACTCGCAGGGTATACGCTTGGCGAAGGTGATGTGCTGCGCCGTGCCATGGGGAAAAAAGATAAAGAAGAGATGGCGCGCCAAAGAGAGAAGTTTAGACTCGGCGCGCTGAATAATGGAATCAATGAAGAAAATTCCATGGCAATTTTCGACAAAGTCGAAAAATTCGCCTCTTACGGATTCAACAAATCACATGCTGCAGCTTATGGATACTTAAGTTACGTCACCGCTTATCTAAAAGCCAATTACCCAAGCGAGTGGCTTGCTGCATTAATGACATCAGATCGTGATGACCTTTCCAAAGTGACGAAACACATTCATGAAGCAAAAAGTTTCGGAATCGCGATTTTGCCGCCCGATGTGAATGAATCAGGCCAAGAGTTCGTCGCAGCTCTTAAAGGAATTCGCTTTGCGATGGGCGGCATCAAAGGAGTCGGCGAGGGTGTTGTAGACGCCATTATTCAAGAGCGCGACAAGAAAGGCCCTTATCAATCCCTATACGACTTTGTCAAGCGCATCGATACGCGCAAAGTGGGAAAAAAAGTCATCGAGCATTTGATTGAAGCCGGATGCTTTGATTTTACGCAGTGGAGCCGCGAAGCAATGCTAATGAGCATCGATGCGATGTATGAGGAGGCAGTTCGAGAACAAAAAGATGCCGCTAAAGGCGTAATGAATCTCTTTTCTTTAATCGAAGAAGAACAAAGCTCCCGTTTTACAACACCTCCAGTAGTTAAAGAAAAGATCCCCCGCCAAAAAATGCTAAAGCGAGAACATGAACTGCTTGGCATTTATCTCAATGGCCATCCTCTCGATGACTTCCGAAACCAGCTGCAAAGACTCTCATGCGTTCCTTTGAAAGAATTAGAGATGTTTCCTGCAGGAAGCGTATGCCGGATTGCCTTCATCATCGAAGGGGTTGTCGTCAAAATTTCTCAAAAGTCGCAGCGCAAATTTGCGATCTTGACCATTGGCGATGGGCTGGAAAGATTTGAGCTCCCCATATGGCCCGATCTTTACGATGAGAAGGGAGCGCTCATAGCAGATAACCAGCTTCTCTACGCTGTTGTTCAAAAAGAGATCCAAGATGGACAGATGAAATTGCAATGCCGCTGGCTGGACGATTTGACCAAAGCAGATGAAGCCATGATCCAGACTTGCGACAATGCCTTTGATATGGCCAAACAGCAGGCTAAAATGTCAGAACTCAGGGAAAAAAGCAGAGCGGAGAAAAATGCTCGGAGTGCCGCTCCCAAGGAAGCAGAGATGAAAAAGAAAACAGTTCAAACACTCAAAATTCAATTGGATGCAGATCTTGCCCGCCTAAGTCATATCCTTGCTTTGAAGCAGGCATTCCGCGCCCATCCAGGGGAGAGCCCCATCGAAATTTCTTTTGTCTCGGCAAAAGGCAAGATGAGTTCTCTTTTCATCGATAAGAGCTGGGGTGTTGATCCCCGCAAAGAGCTCGAGAGCAAAGTCAGCGCCTTGCCATCTGTGAAGAAATTTATGTGGGAATGAGACCTTCCTTGACAAAATCGATTTTTCTGCGATACTTTCATGGATACCTTTGCCAAGGATTTTATGAAAAAAGCTCCTATTTCCACTTTGCTAGTATGTCTTTTGCTGAGCGCTCCCATTGCATCCCATGCAACTTACATTTTTAAAAATGGGAAATTGATCAAGAGCGAAGAAGTGCCCACGATGTCGGTGCAAGAGCATTATAGCGCTGCAATGGATGCCTATCAGCGCAAGAGCTGGGATGAGGTTGCGCATCACTGCGTCATTGTGATTAAAAATTTTGGGGACTCGCCGTTTGCTGGAGAGGCCTATTTTTACCTTGGGACGAGTTATTTTCATCTGGAAGAGTACGAGTTTGCTAATCGATTCTTTTCAAAATATCTGAAGAAACAATCTACGCCTAAATTTTTTGAAGAAGCGATTCAATACAAATTTAGAATCGCCGAAAGGTACCAGCATGGAGCAAAGCTTCATGTGCTTGGAATGGAAAATATGCCTAAGTGGGTGCCAGCCTATGATGAGGCGATTGCTATTTATGACGAAGTCATCACCGCCCTTCCTCATCATGAGCTTGCAACCCAAGCGCTTTTTGGAAAGGCGAAGCTGCTTTTAAAAGGAGAAGAGTACAAAGCTAGCATCGAGACATATCAGATATTGATCCGCCGTTTCCCAAAACATCCCCTCGCAGCCGAAAGCTATATTGGAGTCGGAGAAGTTTATCTCGCCGAGGCGCAAGCAGAATATCCCGACCAAGACTTTTTAGACTTAGCAGAGATCAATTTGCGCAAATTCCGTCATAATTTTCCCAGCGATGAAAAGGTTGCGGTCGCTGAGAAATTGATGCTTGATATGAAAGAAGTTTACGCCAGCGATCTGTATGACACAGGCCGCTTTTACGAGCGCACGAATAAACCGCACGCAGCTGTGATCTATTACACACGGATTTTAGCTAAATTTCCAGAGACGAAAGTATCTAGTCTTGTAAATAAACGCCTTTCGAAAATGGATGTTAAACCTGTCGTCCCCGCTGCAATAGAACCTGTGAAAACAGTTCCTGAGGAGGTTAAAGAGAACCTTTCTCCGCTATTGCAACTTCAACCTCAAGGACTCACAGTGGATGCTGAAAAAGCACAAGAAGCAACTTCTCCTGAGACTCCTGCGGAGAATATACAGTGAGATTTTTGATCCTTTCCCTTTTGCTTGCATTCGGATGCGGGTACCATTTTGAAGGAGGCAAAGAGAAGGAAGGCGCGATTACAATTTCTATTCCTTACATCAAGGGCGATGGAGAAGGCCAGCTCAATAGCGAACTGGCAAAAGCAATTAGTTCTTCAGGAATGTTCGATTATGTGCAAAATGGAGGAGAGCTCATTTTGCAAGCATCCATCATCAGTGATGGCGACGACAGAATAGGTTTCCGCTACGATCGCAATCCTACCACAGGGGAGCGCCGCCATAATATTGTGGGCACTGAAAACCGCAGAACAATGTCTGCCCAGATCACAATGATTGATGGAAGCACACATGAAACAGTTGTAGAATCGCAGGTCATTAGTGCGACTGCGGATTATGATTACGTCGACTCAAATTCAATCCGCGATTTGACATTCACAGAGCCCAATGGGACACCTCAGAGGGTGCTCGATTTTTCTTTAGGACAACTCGACTCTGTCGATGGGGGGCATGATGATACAAGCCTCTTGATCTATCGCCTTTTGGCGCAGAAAATTGTAAGCGGGCTCATCGTCAAGAACGCCGTAGACCGGGTGGCCCGAGAAAAGGCGTCTTCCACACAATAAATTCTACTGCTTTTTGCCAATAGACAAAATCACCGCTTCGGTATCTTGGACCTCTGCTAGGAAATGCTGAAGAACTTTCAGAATATATTTAGGAGTGTTGTAAACACCCGAGGTTGTGTAGACAAGCTCAAGGTGAGGTTTGTTTCCGTGGAGCAGGGCAATGAGAGTTGTTGTTGTGGGAGTTTCATCGATCAGTTCTGGAACGATCCAAATCGCAAACTGCTCATTGAAGAGGGTGACTTTGTCAGGAGTCTCGATGATGTGGAAATAGTGATTGAGATGGTCATCGCTAATCGAATGCTCCAACTCAGCATTGGTCAAAAGACCAAGCTCATTGAGCAGCTTCATATCCACTTGAATAATACCATCATGGATCCACTTGGACAAGTCCTTAGAGAACTCTTGATAGGCTTCTTCCAATACATTAGGATTGATCATGGATGCTCTTCTCCTGATTGTTTTCGAGAGGATGAAAAATCTTCCAAGGAGGCCTCAGTAAGAGCTTTCAATTTCTCGTCCGCCATACCCTCAGTTTACCTCTGAGGAAGGGGGGTTGTCAAGCTGTTAATTAAAATTTATACTTACCATTTTTTCTCTTTTTGGGAAGAGTGTTATTTATTTTTTTGAAACAGAGTTAAATTTTTTTTAAGCCACCTGCTGACTTGTAAGTTTAAGTGATTGAATATTAGATTTTTGGGATCATTATTTACGCAAGAGTTGCAGAGGTTTGCAAAACAGTGTAGAATCCAACTTTTCAGGAAAAATCTCCCTCAAAGTTATGAAACTCTGGTCAAAACCCACATTTTTCTCCATTTTCATTCTTCCCATTCATCTGATCGCTTCTTCGCCCCTTAAGGTGGAAGTTTCTGCAAAAGCTGCCATTTTGATGAACGCAGAAACAGGCGCAGTCTTGTGGGAGAAAAATGCATCTAGTCAGGTCTTCCCAGCGAGCACAACTAAGGTATTCACGGCACTTTACGCCATTGAGAAAATGGGTCACGCCCTAGATGAGATGGTAGAAGCCTCCCATAATGCGGTGTGCAGTGTCCCTGTCCATGTGCGGCGGGCAATTCATGGAGGACATCCTCCCTATCGTTTAGAATTCGGCGGAACGCATATGGGGCTTAAGGTAGGGGAGATGCTGCCTCTTCGCGCTCTATTCTATGGGTTGATGCTGTGCTCGGGCAATGATGCCGCTAACGTGATTGCTGAGTCTGCAAGCGGCAATATCCCTCAGTTTATGGAGGAGCTGAATCATTTTGTGCGTGCAAAGGGATGTAAAAACACCCTCTTGCGCAACCCGCATGGCCTTTACCATGCAGAGCATAGGACAACAGCCTATGATTTGGCGATTTTTTCCAGAGAGTTTTTAAAGAACAGTTTTTTACGCGAAGTAGTCAAAGCAACGCGTTATGTGCGTCCGCAGACCAATAAGCAATCTGAGTCGGTCATCCCCCAATATAATGCTCTGCTCAAGCCAGGAAAGTTTTACTATCCTAAAGCCATGGGAATAAAAACGGGATATATCGCTGCAGCGGGGTTTACTCTTGTTTCGGCCGCTGAAGATGAAAACCGCAAGCTCATAGCGGTCATTCTTGGTTGTGAAAAAATCGAACAGCGCTATAGCGATGCGATTGCCCTTTTTGAAGCAGGATTTAACGAGAAAAAGGTCAGCCGCACTCTCTTTTCCAAAGGATACGACCTTTTTAGCTGTCCGATCGAAGGAGGGAAAACTCCTCTTCAGGCGCATTTTACTGACAATGTCATACTGGAATATTACCCCTCCGAAGAGCCAGCCTTTAAAACAGCTGTCCAATGGCATCCTCTCACTTTGCCGATTCATCCGGGTGCCCTCGTTGCTCATATGCAAATCACGACCCAGGAAGGTAGAATTATGAAATCTGCTCCGCTGTATGCGGTGAAAGCTGTGGAAGGGACGATGCTATATCAAGCTAATACAGCTTGGAAGAGGGTCAAAAGGGGACTGAATAACAATTTGACTTTGATGATGGCGTCGATAGGTCTTCTTATTTTAGGAGCTTCCTACTATTATACTCATAGACCTAGGAAGCGTTCAAAATTTCATAAAGTGAAATGAAGTCTTCGATAACAAGCTGTTCAGGCCGCTCTGTCTCTGGATGGCCCATCTGTAGAAGGGCTTTTTGGACTTGATCTGAGCCGTAGAGATCCTTGAGCGAGGCTCGGAGCATCTTTCTTCTTTGTCCAAAAGCTGTTCTTGTGAGCTTAAAAAACCCCTCTTCCTTCCTTAGCAGCAGTGGAGGATGAAGCGTGCAATGGACAACAGAGGAGTCCACTTTGGGCTTGGGATAAAAGCAGCTGGGTTTGACAGTAAAGCTGCTTTTGACTGCTCCATAGAACTGAAGGAAAATGGTTAGACTGCTGTATTCTGAAGTTCCTGGGTGAGCGGCCATTCTCTGCGCAAATTCTTTTTGAACCATGATCGTCAGCGACTGGATCCAGTCGGATAGTGGAAGAAGAAGAGTAAGGATCGGTGTAGTGATATGATAGGGCAAATTGGCAACAATTTTGCATTTTTTACCTTGTCTTTTCTTAAGAAAGTCGATGAGTGGAAACTTTAGAATATCCGCTTGGACGATCTCTAGCCTTTGGTCTGGAGTTTGCAATCGCTCCAGAGCTTTTGCAAAGACCGGATCCATCTCAACGGCTAAAAGATGCGCTCCCTTTTCGAGGATTGCTTGGGTTAAAGCGCCAGGTCCAGGTCCAATCTCTATGACAAAATCATCGCTGCAAACCTCTGCAGTATTTACGATCTTTTGAACAATATTTCCGTCGATGAGGAAGTTTTGGGAAAGCCCCTTTTTGGCATACAGGCCCCATTCTTTGAGAAAAGCTTGAAGATCAGACGGTTTATAGACTTTGGTCATACAATCATTTTAGCGGCAATTTCCTATAAAATAAACTCAAAGTTCAGCTGGATGTTGAATTTTAATTTGGATTCCCGGAAAATAGCACCGCCCGCACTTAACTTATGGAGGTAGAAAATGAAAAAGTTTCTGTATTCACTCATAGCATTATGTGTCTCTTTCTGTTCGCTTAACGCTTCAATAGATGACAACTACAACTTTAACCCCAAAAACTATATTTATGATGACAATGGCAATCCCGTATTTGTGAAGGTCTATATTGACCATCTAAAGCCACAATCTTCAGACCAAAATTTGGAGGGCATTTCGTGTGCAGTTCAAAATACGGGATTACAGACATTGAACCTTATGACTCAATATGATGAGAGAGGAAGCTACTTAGCGATTCCCATTAAGAGTAAGAAGAAAAAGAACAATGACGATGATGAAGACGATAAAAAAGAAAAGTACTGGAAATGCCCATATTGTGGAACGGAGAATCCTCCTGAACGCAACACTTGTTCAAACTCAAATTGCGTTCTTCATCGCAAAGGAGTTAGAGAAAAATACGGTTTTTAACTGATTGCACGTCTTAAAGGGACTCACAAGTCCCTTTAATTTATAAAAACATTAAGAATGATCTGCCAATTGGATCAACTCAAGCGTTTTTTCAAGAAAATTTGCACCGTCATAGGCAAGCGTCAGCTCTTTGTGATATTTTATATATTTCTCTTGTAACGAAGAAGTCTCAGGGTCTGAGGAGTCTGCACGAAAACCTATGCCAAGATGAAACAAAAAATTGTCAGACGCATGATCCTGAATTCCCACATTGAACGTTGATTTACTAAAAGCAGTCCATTCTGTTTCTAAAGATTTAAGGCGCTCTTGAGAGCGTTTTTCTGGAGAAAATCCCATCCATCCCAAAGAGGTCAAAAGCTTTGACATCTTTTGGAACAGAGCTGCATTTTTAGCTCCATACCCTAAGCAAATACCTAAGAGATCATCACGCCAGTAAGCTTTTTTCTTAAAGTTCTGATCATGCAAAAAGGCATCAAATAAGGCTTCCTTATCCTTCTTCGAAGGATCTAATGTGCTAAATTGACAAGAATATTGATCCAGAAGAGATAGCATTAGGCGCTTATTAACCACTCTCACAACTTCATAATATCTTTCTCCCTCCACCTCAAAACAATCAAAAAAAATATTCCTGCCACAAAAGAGATGCTGATATTTGTTCCACACCGCCCATCCCTGATTAAAAATAGCAAAATTTTCATCGAATCCATCAAAAAATAGATCCACAAGTTCCACGGGATTGCATTGCTGTAAATATACATTTGTTTTAGGTTTTATATACGTATAAATACTCATAGGTTTACCTCCCAAAAGGGTATACCCAATGACATCCTCTTGAATTATACTTCGGAAAAAGTGCTCGAGAAGAAAACGCTCATCGCTAGACAGTGAAGCCAGGAATTCTTTTACGTTTATGGAGTTGGGATTCTTTTTTTGGGGATGAGAACAAGATACGCATCCCAAAATAATGAGAGCAAAGACAAAAACACGCATTTTTAACACGCTACAGTCTCTTATTTAAGAGCAAAAGGTTGGAAGTCGCTCGGCAAAGTTTCCATCATTTGCTTTTCATCAAAGCCAAGCTTATGGCGCAATTTCAGCAAGTACTGCTCGCTTTCCTTGCCGGCAGCCTGGTGTAAAAGTTCATCTTTGAGTTGGTCAGCGATCTTTTCAAAACGGGGAACCTCTTGCTTAGAGTGTTTTTTGAGATGAAAAATCCTATAGACAACAGAGTTGTCCACACGGCTGACTTGAGGAATCGGTTTGCTATAGGAATTTTCTGAAAGTGTTTCGAGGACTTGTCGATGGGCAGCAGAGATCGTTTTTTCATCCGCCTTGATTTCTGCAGAGACAGTCACTGTCGTTGCTTCATCAGCAGGAGTGAGTTGTCCGGATACGGAAGCTAAGTCCAGATGAGAGCTTAATAGTTCAAGGGCGCGGGATGCAATGAGCTCGCTTGCGGTTTTATTTGGGGAGCGAATCGAAAGAACCTGATAATTCCACTCTTGCATTTCTGGATGCGCAGCACAATATTGCGCATACGCTTCTTTGACATCTTGAGAATTCACATTGTTGAGCGCTTTGGAATTGACGCGGAACCATAACATACGCTGAACCATCATCTCATCTTGAATCATACTGCGCGCTTCATCGTAAGTCACTCCAAGTTGATCCAGCGTAGGTACGATATTGGGACCGAAACGGTTTAACATTTCTTCGCGCACCTCTGCCTCGGAAACCTTTAGTTCTACTTTTGCAGCATCGGCGATCATAAGTTCGGTGTCGATCATTTGGGTAAGATAATCGCGCCATTGAGCAGAGTAAAATTGATAGCGGGCAACTTTGGAGTGAGCGTATTGGGGATAGTGCTTTTGCAGGAAAAGATCCATCTTTTTCATGACGTCGATGACGGAAATGGTCTTTTGGTTGACCTTTGCTAAGATGCGGTTGTATACGATGAGCTCCATAGAAGATTCATCTTCCATCGTAAGAGGAGCATTGGCTTGAATAGAAAGCGGCGCTGTAAAACAAAGAGCTGCAAGAAGAAAATGGAATTTCATAGGTCCAAAGAGTTGTTTTCTATCTAAAAGTTACTCTTTCCTTTTTTTAAAGACAACGCCGAAGAAGCCGTCCATGCCGCCATTTGTGGGAAAAGTGGACAGGGGCTTTCCGACTTGTTCAAGGGAAAATTTTTCGAGGAAGTATGCAGCTTGGTTTTCATTTTCTTGAGGAAGAATGCTGCATGTCGCATAGATGATGTGTCCGCCAGGTTTGAGGTAGTTGAGAGCTTCTGTAAAAATTTCTCTTTGCTGCTCTACGATGCGCGGAATCATCGCCTCATCAAATTTCCATTTCATGTCGGGGTTGCGGCGAAGTGTGCCCGTACCGCTGCAAGGCGCATCGACAAGCACCCAGTCCATTCTTCCTTTAATCGAATTCTTATTCGGAGAATCGAAAGGAAGGGGATGCACATTCTGAATACCTGCTCGTTTCATTCTTTTTTTTGCTTCTTGCAATGCAAAATCTCGGATATCATGGATGAATATCTGGCCGCGGCCTTGCAGTTTGGGAGCAATTGCTAAAGATTTTCCCCCAGACCCTGCACAATAATCGAGAAAACGCTCTCCGGGTTGGATGGCGACAAGATCTGCGATCAGTTGACTTGCTTCATCTTGGACTTCAAAAAGCCCTGCCTTGAATTCTTCGGAAGCAAAAAAATTGATTTTTTCTTCAAAACGGATCCCAGTTAGAGAGTATTTGCAAGGGGAGACGCGGTATTTCCCTCGCCACTTTTCTAAAAGGGCCTCGCGTGTTGTCTTTAAAAGATTGACGCGAACAGTTGTTGGAGCAGTCTCATTGCAAATAAGACAAAACTCAAATGCTTTTTCTTCTCCTAAAGAGTCGGAAAGCAGTTGATAAAATGTCTTAGGAAAGCTCGCTCGAATATGTGTTGGAATCGACAGATCGCGGTGAGATTCGTGCGGAGAAAATGTTTGAAAAGCTGCCAGTCGATTTTCCCAGTTCAAGGGTTCTTTGGCAAAATGATCAAGAAGCCCTCGCCACCGGATCATTCCATAAATGGTTTCACAAATTTCTTTGCGGTCTTTTGATCCCACAGCCTTATGCGTTTGAAAATAACGGCGTAAAAAAACATCAAGCGGGAGCGTTTGCTTGTCAAAAGCAAAGAGGCTTTGAAGAAGATGGTGCTCGCGAAATGGCCTATGCATAATTCAAATTGTAAAAAATCGTCCCAATTGTAGAGGATTATAGTATAAGAAGTAATCATAAACAATTTTTGAATGAGGTGTGAGAGTGATTCAATCCTTTGTGGGTTTTATTGGCAGGGCGTTGCTCAGTATTATTTTTATTTCTTCAGCCGTTCATAAATTTATGGATTGGCCCGGGACGATGCAGTATTTTCATCTGGCACTGACAGATAGGTTGGCCATCAGCGTTGGGCATGACTGTGTTCAGGGAATTGTTGAGTGGAGTATAGCCAATGCATTTGCCCTGTTGCTTGCAGGGACTTTATTTGAGCTATTGGGCGGGTTATTTGTTTTTTTAGGCTTTTGTACGAGGCTTGGATCGCTGCTACTTATTGTTTTTTTGATTTCCGCTACCCTTCTCTTTCACAATTTTTGGGATATTCAAGGGCCTGAAAGACAAATGCAAATGATTAATTTTATGAAAAATGTAAGTATCTGCGGCGGACTGATTTACATTTTAGCAATGGGTAAAGGGGGAAAGAGAGCAAAAAAGCCTGAAACGCCCTCTTCTACTTCTAAGCCATGCACTTGAGAAATTTGCTAGGGTTCAGCTTAAGCCTTCTGATTGTAGCAATGGGTCAGCCAGCCAGATGGGGCTGGGTGGGTGGGGTTACTGGTATTTTAGGGTTCGCTATTTTTTTTGTCAGTTTGTCTGATTCTTTATCGAAGAGAAACAGATTTTGGCTGGCGAGCTTGTGGTTTGCTCTTGTCCAATTGATTCAGCTTTCCTGGATGAGCTCGATGGAGTTCCAAGGATCGTATATTCTTTTTGTCTATGGACTGCTCTGCGTGGGGCTTGGGTCTCAATTTGGTCTGTTAACGCTCTTTATTCCTGCATCGGGATCCATCCGGACACTAAATCTTTTGGCAGCAGCTTCCTTTTGGACCTTAATGGAATGGCTGCGCCTTTTCGTTCTGTGCGGTTTTAGCTGGACGCCTGTAGGATTGGCTTTGTCTCATTCTACGTATTCTTTGCAATTCATCTCCATTTTTGGGATTTTTGGTCTTTCTTTTTGGGTGATGCTCACGAATCTAAGCGGGCTAAAAGCTTGGAGGGAAAGGAAACTAAGAAATGTTGCGCTATGGTTGCTGCTCGCCGCTGTTCCCTACCTTTTTGGAGCTGCTCATCTCGCTTATCATTTGCCAAAAAGCGAGAGGCATCAAGAAAAAATCCAAACAGCACTCATTCAAACCGATCTGCTCCCCTCAGAAAAAATGCGCTATCCAGGAAGGACGCACGAATATGTTTCGCCGGTTGCACAGTGGAATTGGGTGGTTAGAGAGCTAAAAGAAAAAATTTCAACTCCTCTGGACATGATTGTGCTTCCGGAAGCTGCCGTTGCGCACTCGGCGGATAAAGCACTTTACCCCTTCGAAACTGTAAGAGATGTTTTAACAAGTGCGTTTGGAGTTGAGGTGAGAGATCATTTTCCCGCATTTGCTTTTCCTTACGCAGAGGAAAAAAACATTCGAGGAAACAAAAAACTTTACGTTTCCAATTTGTTTTGGTGCCAAACGATCGCTAATTATTTTAAAACGGACGTCGTCGTCGGATTGGACCATACGGACCGCTTGAGTCAAAAAAACTACAATTCTGCATTTTATTTGCAGTCGCAAGGGGCAGCGGTATTGCGTTATGATAAGCGCGCTTTGCTTCCTTTTGCAGAGTATCTCCCGTTTCGCTTTTTAAGTTTTTTAAGTGAAAACTATGGAATTGTGGAGTTTTTCACGCCAGGGATCGATACAAAGGTGTTTCTTAGTAAAAAAAGTTTTTGCCCTTCTATTTGTTATGAAGAAACCTTTCCTTCATTGATGCGAGAAGGGAAAATGAGGGGAGCCGACATGTTTATCAATGTCACTAACGACAATTATTTCCCTGATTCTCATTTGCACGCTCAACATTTATCTCATGCTAAGTTGAGGGCGGTAGAGAATGGAATTCCTCTCATTCGATCGTGCAATTCCGGTGTGAGCGCGGCAATCGATAGTTTTGGCAGGGTTCTTGCGAAGATGGCAGAAGATTGCAAAGGGGTCTTAAGTTGCAGTGTGAGCACATATACTTTTTCCACGCTTTACTCGTTTTGGGGCGATAGCTGCATTGTGGGTTGTTCGTTGGTTTTTTTGGCTCTATTTTGGGCGAGAAATAAAAAATATTTTTTAAATTCTTTGCGGGCTTGAACTAAATGTATGCCTTCAGGTATCTTCTCAACGTTAAGCATGAATGGATTTTTACTAATTGAAGAACTCTTGCCACTAGAACCACGAGGTTTCTATTGACGTTCGCGTGTGAACATACATCTAAGGAAAGCGCAATTCGTTCGCACAAGAAAAAACAGCGCACGTTGATGCGCCGCAGTTTTGCTGAGGGAATTGGTCTTTTTAGCGGTGAAAAAGTTTCTATTGCTTTATGTCCTGCAGCAGAGAATTCAGGAATTGTATTTCAGCGCATCGACTTACCTCATCGACCTCTTCTTCCTGCGCGTGCTGAAACTGTGCAGGGCACCCCAAGATGTACAATTATTGGGAATGGGACTGAAAGCGTTCAAACCGTCGAGCATCTGCTTGCTGCGCTTCGCGCCTACGACATTGATAATGTGCTCATCGAAATATCTGGCAGCGAAGTTCCTATTATGGACGGCAGCTCCATGCCTTTTGTATGCATGATTGAAGAATCAGGCATTTGCCAGCAGGAAGAAGAAAAAGAATTGATGCGCCTCCAGAAACCTGTTTTTTGGTCTCAAGGCGACATTCATCTCATCGCGCTTCCTTCCGATGAATATCGGATCACCTGCACTATACACTATCCCCATTGCAAGAGAATAGGCACCCAGTTTTACACGTTTTCTCTTGATTCCGGGCGTTTTAAAAATGAAATTGCTTCGTCCCGTACATTTTCTGTTTATGAAGAAATAGCACCTATGATAGAGAAGGGGCTCTTTAAAGGAGGAAGTCTTGACAACGCCGTCGTCATTAAAGAGGATGAAGTTGTCAACCCAGAGGGATTGCGTTTTGCAGATGAGATGGTTCGTCATAAGGTGTTAGATCTCATAGGGGATTTGTCACTCGTGCCACCGTTTTTGGCTCATGTGATTGCAGTGCGCTCCGGCCATCCCTCCAATAATGCTTTTGCAAAACAGATATTAAATCACATTACTCTGGAGAATTCGTGATGGACACTGAAACGACCGCTCAGCCTGTCATTTTAAATGTGAAAGAAATTACTAAAATGTTGCCTCATCGCTATCCATTTCTCCTGGTGGACAAAATTGTTTTTCTTAATCTCGAGGAAAATCTCATCATAGGTCAGAAGAACGTGACTGTGAATGAACAGTTTTTTCAAGGGCATTTTCCTGGCGTGCCCATTATGCCTGGCGTACTGATCATAGAAGCCCTGGCGCAAGCTGGAGGCGTCCTCCTTCATAAAAAAGGACATTGCGATAAGATTGCAGTCTTGCTTAACATCAATAATGCAAAGTTTAGAAAGCCCGTCGTCCCCGGTGACGTGTTGATGCTCCATGCACATGGGTTGCATATTGGTAGCAAAGGGGGAAGGTTCATGACAAAAGCGTTGGTCAATGAGCAGCTGGCTGTGGAAGCAGAAATTGGGTTTGCAATGATAGATAAAGAACAACTTTGATCCAAATATAACCACTCAAGAATTGGATAACCATGTCTCAGAAAAATATTCATCCTTCTGCAATTATTGAGCCCGGAGCGAAGGTCGGCAAGAACGTGACTGTAGAAGCTTATGCGGTGATTAAGAGCACCGTCACGCTTGAGGATAACGTTGTTGTTAAATCTCATGCTTACATCGATGGGAATACAACCATTGGTGCAGGAACGATTATTTGGCCATCAGCAAGTATTGGAACGAAAACTCAGGATCTCAAATTCAAAGGTGAAAAGACTTACGTTATTATTGGCAAAAATTGTGAAATTCGCGAATTTGTCACTATCAACTCGTCTTGCAATGAAAATTCTGTAGTCCGCATTGGTGATCATTGCTTGATCATGGCTTACTGCCACGTCGCTCACAATTGTGAAATTGGCAATCGCGTGATTATGGCAAATAACGCCATGCTAGCAGGCCACGTTGTTGTCGAAGATTATGCGATTATTGGCGGGATGACGCCTGTGCATCAATTTTCGCGCATTGGTCAATATGCGATGGTCGGCGGATTTAGCCGCATCACCCATGACGTGCCTCCTTATAGCCTTGGAGCGGGATACTCTCCCTACAAACTCGGAGGATTGAATCTCGTTGGTCTCAAGCGTCATGGATTTCCTCTAGAAGTCAGAAGGGCTTTGTCGAAAGCATTTAAACTTACTTATCGCTCGAGATTGCGCTTGTCCGAAGCTTTAGAGCAGATTGAAAACGAAGTCGAAATTTGTCCACACGTGCAACATTGGATTGACTTCTGCCGCAATTCAAAACGAGGCTTAATAGGATTCCAGGGAATTGCTTCCCAGCCGCTCCCCGATGAAGATTATGATGAGATAGAAGAACTTCTCGAAGAAAAAGTTAAGGTATGAAAATCGTTTTCTTCGGAACATCTTCGTTTGCAGCGAGGATTCTTGAGAAACTCATCGATAGCGGCCACCAAGTCTTGGCAATCGTAACAAGACCGGACAGGATGAAAGGAAGGCATCTGCAGCCTTCTCCGCCTCCAGTCAAAGAAATAGCATCGCGCATTTGTCCTCAAGTTCCCATTTTCCAACCAGAAAAAGCATCTGCCCCTGAATTTACTCCTGTTTTGCTGCAGTTTTCAGCGGATCTTTTTATCGTAGTTGCTTATGGCGAAATTATTAAAAAACATATTCTCGATATGCCTAAGCTCGGCTGCATCAATATTCACGCCTCTCTTTTGCCAAAATATCGCGGCGCAGCGCCAATTCAGCGCTGTCTCATGTCTGGTGACAAAGAAACAGGCATCACAATCATAGAGATGACCCCTCAGATGGATGCTGGCGATGTTCTAGCGATGGAATCGATTCTAGTGCCTGAAGAGATGACATTTGGTGAACTAGAGCCAAAGCTGTGCGACCTCAGTGTAAAGCTCCTTTTCAATTCCATTCGGGACTTTGAAAACAATAAGGTTGTCAGACAGCCCCAAGATCACACTCTTGCAACCCTGGCGCCCAAAATTGTTCCTGAAGAAGAAAAAATCGATTGGAACAAGTCAGCAAGGCAAGTCCATAATCTTATACGAGCGCTTTCACCAGCGCCCTGCGCTTGGGCGCAAATTTCCATTGGCTCAGAGCTTAAGCGTCTTAAAATCAAAAAAGCCAAGGTAGTTTCTGGGATCAGTGCGCCACCGGGAACTTTAATCGACTTTGGGAAAGAAGGCTGGATTGTCGCATGCGGACAAGACGGTTTGAGCTTGCTGGAAGTTCAGCTCGAAGGTAAAAAAGCCATGTCAGTGGGTGACTGCATTCGCGGCATTCACCTTCCTGTCGAAATGATGCATTGAGATTCTTCGAATTTTTAAATTTTTTGTTAAAATATTTCTAGAAAACATTCTTCTTCGTTGTGTTTAAATCGGTTGCCGCCTACAATATTCGGTCTTTCTTTAGACAATCTTAACGAAACGAGGCAGATCTATGGCAGTAAGAACGATTCCAAATATTCAACAACAACCTGTGCGTACCTACACATTTGCTGAGGTTACGTTAAAATTTTTTGACGAAAAAGTAAAAGACATCGCAAAAGCGCTTGGCTACGGATCATTCTGGATGACGCAAGCTATCCCCAATGCTCCTGCGGAATTAAAGAGCTTTGGTTCTACAATGTCTGACTTTAAAAACTTCGTCGCCATGACGGAGATTCCTAAAAAAACGACAGAATTAGCTCACGCAATAAGCTCCTTTGGATCAACAGCTGACGTAAGCAAAGCCAGCCGTGAAGTATTCAAAAAAACAACAGGATTAACAAACTCCGTCGTCGACAGTATAGAATTCGGCTCACGATTTATACCCATTGATAGTGCATCGATGACCTGTTTAAAAGGTGTTAATTACGCTGCGACATGTGGTGGTGCTCTGACCGGTGCCTACGAACAAGTTCAAAAGTATAACGATATTAAGCCGGGCGAGACAAGCAAGACAGCTTACTGTGCGATTAATTTCTTCCGCGATATTTCTTACGCATCACTGGGCGGCTACGGCGTGTTCTGCGTATTGAGTGCGACACCAATTGTTCCAATAGTGTTGATGGCGATGCTGACATCAGGCTTGTCATTCACAATTCTGGGCTACTTCTATGAGAAGCTCTACGATCCAGAAAACACGGGCAAAAATTTAAACACCGATTCTCTGATCAGAAACTATCGTGCGCAACAGCCGCAGATTGCGCGCTAAAAGCGACTGCGTTCAATTTTCCGTGTGAGACTAATAGTCGGTCTCGCACGGAAATCTATTATTGAGGGATCCAATTATGGTACATACAGCAACTTCCACCAGTTTTTTTCATAACTTTTTTGCTCCTTTGCCCGAAAATACAGCAGAGAAAAGCAAAGGTGCTTTAGATCACGTTTCCGAATATGTAGAATCCACGGAAGGGGCTTGGGATACTTTTCGTTTGGGCAATCACTTTTTCTCATTTTTTGAGCAAGGTTTGGATCCATCCCATCGATTTGTAGAGCTTTTTGGTAAAATGAAAGACCTCTTTGATTCTGCTGGAGCTGCTCTCAGTATTCCTGTGTTCATCTCTTGTGCGAATTCTTTGCGTCGAAGCACGATCCAATTATTCCATGTACACGATCTTCCTTACAATGATCCAGCAAGAGACCAAAAGCTAGCGCAGGCCACAAAGAAAAGTTTTGTAGATTCGATGTCTCTCACCTTTATCGTGGCTCAAGGCGCCTTGTTCTTTGAAGGTGTCAAGATTTTGCTGCTCACCGCTGCGCAGCTTAGTTTTGTCAACGTAGTGTACAATGTCTCGGGAGCAGCTGGCGATACCGTTGAGCTCGGAGAGCAATATTATAAATTGCAACATTATAACTCGCCCGAAGCTCAGCCCCAAAATCAGATTGAAGCTACTAAGCTAGAAGAAAAAAAGACTCTCGCTTGGCTGACCATTGCAAAAGACGTTGCCTCTATCGCACTCTCAGTGATTGCCTTGAATCCATTGATGGCAGAATTGATAGGGTTTTCTTTCATTTACATGCCCGCGTTTGCACCGGCTACAGTTCTGGCTATAAGCGCGTTCTGGTTAGCCATGAAGATATCAAGTTATTTCTATAAAGTTGCCGTTGTCGAAGCACCCCCAGTTGCGACAGTATAATCTTTAATACCTTCAAAAATTAGACTATGTCTAATTTTTGAAGGTATTCTCTGTTTCAAGACACCTCAAATCATTTTCATTTTATACTAAATTAATCTTTTTGCCTTGTTTCCAAGCATTCAATTTCATTGCTTCTTATTAATAAATATTTATTATTATTTCTAAGTTTTCTATATCTGATATCGATTTATTCTTCTTTTTATTCAATTGGTTTAATGTTATAATGTCTTTGCATTTAAAGAGGTTTTCCTTTGGGCTCTATTGTAAGCACGCATAATTATCATCCGCGAATTCATAAGAATTTGGATAACTCCAATACTAATATTATTGAGAATAAGGATTCTATATTCTCGATTGCGAAAGCTTGTTTTATTGATATGGAATTATTCCGTGATTCTTTCTCTTCAGCAAATACGTTGATGGGATGCGCTCGGTTTTTGCCCTTGAATGAACAAGTGAAATCCGCTATGGGAAGCAGTATTCTTGCTTCAAAGGAATATCTCGCATCGTTTTGTCTTCCATGGATACTTATTACCCAAATTAATTTTTTAGGCGCTTGCAATGAACTAAAGAATGCATATTGCGGCAAAGGAATTGAGTATTTACATCTTAAGAGCCTGTTTCTGAGCTCTGTGGGACTTGGACTGTCTTCCGTAAAATTGGCTCAGTTTTTTCATAAAGTGAAGTGGGTAGATCTTGCGAAAACGTCTGTTGAATTTCCGATCATATTAGCAAAAACGAGCAATGTACTGCTTCTCATACTTATTGGGAATGGGGTGCTAAAAAATCTCTGGGCTTATAATGCTATTTCGTCAGAAAAAGCGGCGGACAAAAACTCGGAAAAAGCCAACATAGCAATCAGGGCCGTTGCTGCCAAGAGCTTAGACTTTGGTGCGATTGCCGCAACAACTGCAACCTTATTTTGGGGTGTTACTCTTATCCATCCTGGAACTCTAGCAGCTATTAAAGTGACATCACTATTCCTATATTTATACGATGGTGTGGATGCTATGATTGAACAAACTTCTGGCAGCGAACCCAAATTCCGCCATAAAGGCAGCTTGTCCCATCTACCATCATAGAACACACAAACGACTTCAAAATATTAATTCAGTCGTCTTCAATTCAGAATAAATTGTAAGATCATCGGAAAAATTTTCTTATCACTGATCTATCCGACTATGACTACTAGCATTCAACGACTACCTCCGACGTATTTTCAGCTGACAAGCAGCAACCCTTCTTCAAATCTCACCAAAAGTGTAGTTTCTGTCGTCTCGAAAATAAATCACACTTCAGCAATCAACGAGCCTGCGCAAGCGGCTGCTCATCAATACTTCGACCTGAAACCCTTGTTTGAAAATCCAGGCGAGCTTGTGGAGGGAGGGCTTTGGTTCGGTTGGTGGGCGTTAAGCGCTTATTTCACAGCAGACAGTCTTTATGAGCTTTACCAATGCTGGTCGGTAGAGCATCCACAACAAGAAAAATTTGCTAAAATAGGACTCGCTGTAAAAAATGCATTTACTTCCATTCTCACGTGGATGAGCTCATCGCTTTATGCGGCGAGCTGGGCAGTCAGTGCTCAAATTGTGAATCTTGGGCAATATCAGTCAGCAATCAAATATTTGAGTTACAAGTCTTCTGCGGTCATCTATGCGATTGAAGGATGTTTCGATCTTTCTCAAATCTGGATTCATAACCAAGCGGTTTTAAATGAGCAATCTCCGGCGGAAAAAGAGAAGCATCAAAAACTAATGAACTATTCAGCTATCCGGCTCATAAGCAATGTCACAATGCTTGCTTGGTCGGCTTTAGGAATGGCATCCCTTTCCGGGGCTGTTGTAAGTTCTGCTCTCATGACAGCTCTCTTAACAGCAGGGTTTGTAATAGGAATCGCTGCGATAAGCTATAAAATTCAATTGGATAAGGCTGAAGAAGGAAAAAATAAGCCCTCTTCTGTAAATACACCCCCAGCTTTGGTGGCTAATCGTGCATAATAAAATATATTTTCGCGAGTGGATGGCTATAATCGCTATCTTCGGTTTCCTTTTCTCTATGGGAATTATCTCAATTCTGACGTCCCCATGACCTCCTTTATGATTGGGAAAATTGGGAATTTTGCCTGACCTGCCACAAAATCATTGTGGGAAAATTAAGAATTTTGATAGCCTCTTCTGTTTAGCTTAGAATACTTAAGCAAACGAACAAGCAAGTACGAAGCAATCTTAAGCACGTATACTACTTGTCGCTGTCAGGTGTACTCATGAGTCACATGATGTAGAGGTTGAAGATAGACATCTAAAACTCTACATATCAGAGGGATCGATCACAGCGATAATCTGTATAAAAGGAAAACTTATGACATTGAAATTTATGGGAAAAAAGCGAGGTATGACTCGACTTTTTGATGAGAGCGGCAACCAAGTCGTATGCACTGTCATCTCCGCAGAACCGAATATTGTTTCTCAAATCAAAAGTAAAGCAACTGATGGCTACGATGCTATCCAGTTGTCAGCCTTCAAAGTGAAGCCATCTAAAGTCAGGAATGTAACAAAGCCGCTGAAAGGTCACTTTAAAAAAGCGAGTATAGAGCCGCGTTCAAAAGCTGCAGAATCTCGCGTGGCATCAGTGGAAGAATTTCAGGTGGGACAAGAAGTGGGCGCCTCCTATTTTGCGGATGCGGTGTATGTCGATGTTCAGGGAGTCTCAAAAGGGAAAGGTCACCAGGGTGTAATTAAGCGCCACCACTTTGCTGGAGGTCCAGCATCTCATGGTTCAGGATTTCATAGACACGGTGGATCGACAGGGATGAGATCGTCTCCTGGTCGTTGCCTGCCTGGTCAAAAGAAGTCTGGTCGTATGGGTGGAGAAACTGTCACCATTCAAAGTTTACGCGTTGTTAAGATCGATGAAGAAAAACAAGTCATCATCGTTGAAGGCGCAGTTCCAGGAGCGCTGAATGGCTTAGTCTACATCACTAAAGCCGTTAAGAAGACAAGCCAGAAAAGCCAAAAGAAAAAATAGTTTTAGGAGTGAGCTGTGGCTGCATTAAAAAAGTATAACTTGGCAGGAAGTGAAGTAGGCCAGGTTGCAATAGAAGACGAATTGCTCAAGTCAAGCGCAAATTCGCAAATGATCAAAGATTACATCGTCGCATTGAGAGAAAATGCCAGGCAGTGGTCTGCATGCACAAAAACTCGTACAGAAGTCAACCATAGCGGTCAAAAGCCTCATCCTCAAAAAGGAACAGGGCGAGCAAGACAGGGTTACCTTGGAGCTGCGCAGTATAAGGGCGGCGGAAGAGTCCATGCGCCAAAGCCAAAGTTCGATCAGCATGTACGTATTAACCGCAAAGAAAAGCGTGCTGCAATACGCCATCTCATCATTGAAAAAATTCTAGAGAATCGCCTTCATGTTCTTCAACTAGAAGAAATGAGCGAACCGAAAACAAAAAGAGTAGCAGCATTTCTGAAAAGCCGAGAGCTGGAAGGAAAGAAAGTTCTCTTCTTAGGTGATGGTCTTCACGTTGCTAGCAAAGTTGGGGATGCTCCAGTGTCTCCTACGAAAAAATACGACGCATTTCTGAAAAGTATTAGAAATATCGAAAAAAGCGATTTTATGATCGTGCCGAATGTCAGCGGTTATGATGTTCTCGCGCATCAAGACCTTATCGTTATGGATACAGCAATCGATCAACTTAAGGTCATCTTAGGGGGGCAACAGTAATTATGCAGAAAAAAAGTCCATTTGACGTCGTTCTCTCCCGCCACGTGACTGAAAAAGCGCGTGTGCTAGAACAGCTCCAATTTAACACGAGCAACCCCTGTGTAAAAAAATGCAACACACCTAAGTATGTGTTTCTCGTCGACAAAAGAGCCAATAAACAGGAAATCGCTGCCGCTGTGGAAGAAATTTACAGCGAAAAGAAAATCAAAGTTGTATCCGTGAACACAATCAATACTAAGGCAAAAGCAAGAAGAGTGCGTGGAAGACCAGGCATGAAGCCAGCCTTTAAAAAGGCGATTGTGACATTGGAAGCTGGCGACAGCATAGAAGACAAAGTATAATTTAAGGGGTCTCACGAACTATGTTAAAACAATTTCGTCCAAGAACAGCAGGACAAAGACACCTGATCCTAACTACGCAAGATGAATTGATGTCTGTCAAACCAGAAAAGACGCTTCTCGAAAAAATGATGCGTACAGGTGGTCGCAACCATCATGGTCATATCACTTGTAGACATCAAGGTGGCGGACATAAAAGATTTTATCGCCTCGTTGATTTTAAACGCGATAAAGACACCATTCCTGCGAAAGTTGCAACAATAGAGTACGATCCAAATAGAACAGCCTTCATCGCGCTGCTCAATTACGCAGATGGTGAAAAGAGATATATCATTGCCCCGCAAGGCTTAAAAATTGGCGACACTGTTACTAACCATGACGAGGGTCAATTTAATGTGGGCTGCTGCATGCGTCTTAAGGCAATGCCTCTTGGATCTGTTATTCATAACGTTGAGCTACATCCTGGCAGAGGCGGGCAGCTCGTTCGATCAGCAGGTCTTTCTGCACAGCTAATGGCTAAAAGTAGCGGATACGTCACGCTCAAAATGCCATCTGGCGAGGTGCGTATGGTCAATGAAAATTGCCGAGCGACATTTGGATCAGTATCTAACCCAGAAAGAAATCTTCGCGTTGAAGGAAAAGCGGGAAGATCTCGTTGGAAGGGGATCCGCCCAACTGTTCGCGGAACAGCGATGAACCCTGTCGATCACCCACACGGCGGTGGTGAAGGTAAGCATAACGGCTATCTACCACAAACACCATGGGCGATGTACACAAAAGGATATCGTACGCGGTCTAAGCGCAAGTCAAACAAAATGATCGTTAAAGATCGCAGGAAATAGAAAAGGTAAATTATGGGAAGATCGTTAAGAAAAGGTCCTTTCGTTGATCACCACTTGATGGCCAAGGTCGACAAACAAAATGTAAGCGGAAAGAAGAACCCGATCAAAACATGGTCGCGCCGTTCTATGATCCTGCCTGATATGGTCGGTCATACGTTTGAAGTGCACAATGGCAGAAAATTTATCAGTGTATTTGTTTCTGAAAACATGGTCGGTCATCGACTCGGTGAGTTTTCACCCACACGACTCTTTAAGGGACACGGTTCTAAGAAAATCGCTGAGGCCGCTGGAGCACCAGCAGCTGCCGCGCCTGCGCCTTCAACGAATGGCAATGGAAATGGGAAATCTGCACCTGCAGCAAAAAAAGGATAATCGAATATGCAAATGGCACACGCTAAAACTAAATTTGTGCGTATCAGCCCAAGAAAGGCCCGTCTTGCTGCAGCGCTGATTCGAGGAAAAAAAGTCGAAGAAGCTTCTACGCAGTTGATGTTCAGCTCGCTAAGAGGTGGAAGGCTATTGAAAAAGACATTGGATGCCGCGGTAGCAAATGCGGAAACGCAACTTAACGTTCAACGCCGCGACTTGCATGTTAAAGAAGTCAGAGTTGATGCAGGACCAACGCTGAAGCGCGCGAAGCCTAAAAACAAAGGTGGAAGCCATCCAATCATGAAAAGAACAAGTCATTTTACTGTCGTTGTGGCAGCTGAATAATTTAGGGAGAATAAATGGGACAAAAGACATCTCCAACAGGTTTTAGATTAGTTCGCACTAAGAAATGGCGCTCACTGTGGTATGCGAATAAACAGGAGTTCGGAAATCTTCTTGGCGAAGACACGATGATCAGAAAGTACCTGATGGCAAAACCATGCTGCCAAGGAACATCGCAGCTCACAATTAAAAGAATGAGCGGCAAAATTGAAGTGACTATCCATACAGCAAGACCTGGTCTTGTCATTGGAAAAAAAGGTTCTGAAATTGATGTCCTTAAGCAGGAACTAAAAAAACTGACTGGCAAGGAAATTTGGATCGAAGTGGATGAGATCAAAAGACCGGATCTCGATGCAAAGCTCGTAGCTGACGGGATTGCAAAACAACTCGAAAGAAGGGTTCCTTTCCGCAGGGTAATGAAGAAGGCGATTCAAGCAACCACGGATGCGGGAGCAGCTGGGATTAAAGTCCAGATTTCTGGACGTATCGGCGGTGCAGAAATTGCTCGTACTGAATGGTACAAAGAAGGACGCATTCCGCTTCACACAATCAGAGCGGACATCGATTATGCTATGGGGCGTGCTGAAACGACTTATGGATCAATCGGCGTAAAAGTGTGGATTAATAAAGGCGAAGAGCAAATCAATCGCGCAGTTGTAGGAGTCTAATTATGGCCCTGATGCCAGCACGTACAAAACATAGAAAAATGCAAAAAGGCCAGCATGCTGGTCTAAGCAGAGCAGCTAACTTCGTGGATTTTGGCGATTATGGAATGCAGGTACTTGAGAGAGGACGTGTAACAAACCATCAGATCGAAGCATGCCGCGTAGCTATCAATCGCTATTTTAACCGTCGTGGAAAGGTATGGATCCGCATTTTTCCTGACAAATCTGTCAGTAAAAAACCTGCTGAAACTCGAATGGGAAAAGGAAAAGGCGCACCAGATCATTGGGTAGCAGTCGTCCGACCAGGTAGAGTTATGTTTGAAGTGGGAGGAGTACCTAAAGAAATGGCGCAGAACGCTCTCAGACGAGCAGCAGCAAAGCTGGGACTGAAGACGCGATTCGTAGAACGTGTTGAAAGAGTATAGGATTTAATATGGCAAAAGCAAAAGATTTGAGAGATCAATCTTCCGAAGAACTGAAAGCACTCTACCAAGACTTGTCTAAGGAGTTATTTCAGCTTCGTAATGAAATGAAAGTCACGCGCAAAATGGAAAAGCCGCATGCCGTGCGCATTAAAAAGAAAGATCGCGCTCGTATCATGACGATTCTGCGTGAAAAAGAAATGAAAGCTACAGGCTGAGGTAGAGATGGAAACAACTTCAAAAAGAAAAGTTCGAGAAGGCGTCGTCGTCTCAACAAAAATGCAAAAGACGATCACTGTAAAAGTAGAGAGAACGATTAGACACCCTATCTTTTCCAAGGTCGTAACAAGGGCAAAAAAATATTATGCTCATTGCGAGAACCCTGACGTAAAAGTCGGACAGAAAGTACGCATTATCGAAACGCGTCCGATGTCTAAATTGAAGCGTTGGCAACTGATCGAAGTTATCGCCTAATTGAAGATAGTGACTTAAAAAAGGTGCATTAAAATGATCCAACAAGAATCGAATTTAGAAGTGGCAGATAACACAGGCGCCAAAAAAGTGCGCTGCTTTAAGGTCCTCAAAGGATCTAAGCGCCGCTATGCTAATGTAGGTGACATCATCATCTGCGCTGTGAAAGATGCGGATCCTAAGGGAAGCGTTAAAAAGGGTGATGTTGTTCGAGCAGTTATTGTTCGCACAAAAAGTTATATTCGTAGAGCTGATGGTTCACTCCTTCGCTTTTATGACAACAGCTGCGTGCTAATCGACGATAAAGATAATCCTCGTGGAACTCGTATCTTTGGACCAGTAGCCCGAGAAGTTCGTGAGAGCGGATTTGTCAAAATTAGTTCGCTTGCGCCTGAAGTGATATAGGGGAGATATAAGATGAGCAAATGGATAAAAAAAGGCGATAAAATCATCGTTATCGCTGGAAATGAGAAGGGAAAAACCGGCGAAGTGATTTCGCGCAAAAATGATCGCGTTCTCGTTCAAGGCGTTAACATACGTAAGAAGCACGCAAAGCGTCGCGAGAAGACCCCTGGAACAGAAATTTTAGAGATGGAAATGCCCTTTCACATCTCCAATGTAGCTCTCTGCAACGCAGATGGTAAAGCTGTTAAGCCAAGAGTGCGCGTTGGAAAAGACGGCGAGAAAGAGTTATTTTATTTCGAAGGCGACAAAGAGGTTGCGCTTCGACAAGTTAGAAAACATTCATAAAGAAGATTAAGGCAATGTCTAGGTTACAAAAGCGATACAAAGAAGAAGTTAAGGCTGCTCTTCAAGAGAAGTATAAGTATGCTAATGCGATGCTTATCCCAACTTTGAAGAAGATTGTTATCAGCATGGGACTCGCTGAGGCCACTAAAGATAAGAACGCTATTCAAGATTGCATCAAAGAAGCGGCTAATCTTTCTGGTCAAAAGCCCATTTTGACGAAAGCGCGAAAATCTGTTGCGAACTTTAAACTACGTGAAGACCAGGTAATAGGCTTGAAGGTCACATTGCGAAAAAAGCGCATGTACGACTTTTTGGATCGATTTTGCCATATTGTTTCTCCTCGAATTCGCGACTTTCGCGGATTTCCCCTCAAGTGTGATGGGAAGGGAAACTATTCCATAGGGATTGAGGAACAACAAATTTTCCCTGAAATTAACTTAGACGAAGTCAAAAGAACACAAGGGATGAATATTACATTCGTCACATCAGCAACAAACGATGAGGAGTGCATAGGACTTTTGATGTTGCTTGGCCTCCCATTTAAAATTAAAGAATAATTGCTGCAGCGTAAGAGGAAGACATGTTACACGACCCAATCGCAGATTTACTGACGAGAATAAGAAATGCGAAAAATGCAAGACATCGTTTTGTGGATTTTCGCCCTAGCAAAATCAAAATGGAAATCGTCAAAGTTCTTCACGAACAAGGCTTTGTAGATAAATTTTTGATGAATGAAGAGAAGGGACAGGCCCGCGTATTTTTGAAATACGCATCGAACCGCGAACCTGTCATTAAAGGTCTGGACCGTATGTCCTCGCCTTCGCTGAGACGTTATGTGGGATATCGTCAAATTCCAAAAATCTATGGTGGAATGGGGATAGCAATCCTTTCAACACCAGGAGGAATTGTCGATGGAGAAACCGCGCGCAAAAATAAGCTCGGCGGTGAATTGTTGTGCCTAGTTTGGTAATTATTGGTAATAAAAAAGAGGTAAACACATGTCACGTCTTGGTAAGTCACCCATCGCGCTTCCTGAAAAAGTGGAAATTACAATTGCGGATGGAATGGTGCACGCAAAGGGTCCAAAAGGAAATTTGTCAATACCTGCTCATCCGGGGATTTCTGTTAAAGTTGAAGACAATCGTTTGATTGTTGAAAAAGATGAAAAAGTAGAAATGCCGCGCACAACACATGGATTGTATCGAGCATTGATTAATAATTTAGTCGTTGGCGTAAGTAAGGGGTTTGAAGTTAGACTATCTTTAGTCGGCGTCGGATACCGTGCTGCTGTGCAAGGACAAATGCTCGATCTTCAGCTTGGTTTTTCTCATCCAACACAATTAAAAATTCCTAAAGGTGTCAATATCACAGTGGATAAGAGTGTAACAGTAATCCTTAGTGGAATTGATAAACATCTCGTCGGACAGTTTGCTGCTCAAGTCCGCGGAATGAAACCCCCAGAACCATATAAAGGTAAGGGGATTCGTTATGAAAATGAATTTGTCCGCAAGAAAGCAGGTAAAGCGGCTAAAGGTAAAACGGCTTGAGATAAGGTAAGAAAGTTATGATCAATGATTTAAAAAAGCGCAATGTAAGACGACGCAGAAGAATGATGCGAGTCCGTAAAGAAGTTCGTGGAACAGCGTCCAAACCAAGACTTTCTGTGTTTAAATCGAATATGCACATATGTGCACAGCTTATCGACGATGATAAGGGATTTACACTCGCAAGCGCTGGCACGCTCATGAAGGAGTTTCGCTCTAAAAATTTAGGCAAGAAAAGCAAAGATGCAGCGCATCAAGTGGGCGTTAAGCTTGCAGAAGCAGCAAAACAAATGAATATTTCTACTGCTGTGTTTGATCGAGGATTCAATAAGTATCATGGTTTGCTTGCGGCTGTCGCAAATGCGGCCCGCGAAACAGGATTACAATTTTAGCCAGGTAATAAGACATGTCCAAACAAGAAGCAAAACGACGAGCAGAAGATTTCGGAACTGAATTCGAAGAAAAAGTCCTTTACATCAATCGATGCTCTAAAGTTGTAAAAGGCGGAAGAAAGTTCAGTTTTTCTGCTTTGATTATTATCGGTGACGGTCAAGGCCACATCGGTTTTGGATTTGCGAAAGCGAATGAGGTTTCTGATGCAATTCGCAAAGGTACTGAAGCTGCACGCAAGAATGTGATGAGTTTTGAGATGGAGGGAACAACGATCCCTCATGAAATTACTGTCGACTCCGATGGAGCGCGTGTCATGCTTAAGCCTGCGCCCGAAGGAACAGGAGTTATCGCGGGTTCAAAAGTTCGCTCTGTTCTGGAACTGGGTGGAGTCAGAGACATTGTTGCTAAAAGCTTTGGATCTAATAATCCCATGAATCTCGTAAGAGCGACAGTAAGCGCTCTTTCTCAACTGACCAATCGCCAAACGAATCGGCAAATTCGAGGACTATCCAATGACTAACTTATCACAATTATCCAATACCCATAGGCCTAGAAAAAAACGCCATCGCGTCGGCCGTGGCATGGGCTCAAAATGTGGAAAAACATGTGGACGCGGAGTAAAAGGGGATAAAGCCAGAAGCGGTTACAAAAACCATTTTGGTCAAGAAGGTGGTCAAATCCCTCTCTACAAAAAATTGCCGACACGAGGATTTACTAACGGACGCTTTAAAAACGTTGTATTCGCGGTCAATCTTGGCATGCTTGATAAGATTTTTGCAGACGGAGAGACAGTATCTCTGCAGACATTGCAAGAAAAAGGATTTGCACCACGTCGCGTGCCTGGCGGCTTAAAAATTTTGTCAGGCGGAGAATTGACTAAAAAGGTCACTGTGATGGCGAGTTTTATCTCGCAATCAGCTGAAGAGAAACTGAAAAAAAACGGAATTTCTTTTCAACAAGTCCCTGTTTAAGGAATATAGATATATCCTAAATTTTACTGCCAAGCGATTCACTGATGATTGAAGGGATAAAACGGATTTTTAGTGTGCCAGAGCTCAAGGCGAAAATTGTTTTCACCTTGCTTATGCTTATGGCTTGCCGCATAGGCGCCTATATTCCAGTTCCTGGAATTAACGGAGACGCAGCTGTTGAGCTATTCCGTAGCGCAACAGGCGGAGGACAAAACCTGTTCCAGTTGATGGACGTGTTTTCCGGTGGAGCTTTTGCTCAAATGACTGTGATAGCGCTTGGCGTTATGCCTTATATCTCTGCATCGATTATTATGCAGCTGCTGATGGCGCTTGTCCCTTCGTTACAGAGGGAGATTCGCGAGAATCCAGATGTTGGCAGAAGAAAGATGGGCAAATGGACTCGCATATTGACTGTGGGGTTGGCATTTTTCCAAGCGGGGCTGTATGCAAAATACGCAGTTCAATTGAATTCTGGAAGTCCAGGAGTGATTGTTCGAGAGATTTTGGATGTGCAAGCTTTTAATACGCCATGGCTTTTCTATTTGATTGTTATGGCTACGATGACCGCAGGAACTATTTTGCTGATGTGGATAGGAGAGCAAATTTCTGAACGTGGAATCGGGAATGGGATTAGTTTGATTATCACGATTGGAATTTTATCTTCGCTTCCAAGCACCATTGGTTCTGTTTTAAGGCAATTAAACTTGGACTCGCAGGAGCCAGGGCAGCTGACATTTTCCTCACTTGTGGTGTTGAGCGGAGTCTTTGTTCTCATTATTGTAGGAACGATTTTAATTATCCAAGGGCAGCGTAAAATTCCTCTTCAATATGCGCGCAGGATTGTAGGACGACAAGAGGTTCAGGGAGGAAGTGCATATATCCCTTTAAAAATTAATTATGCAGGCGTGATACCAGTTATTTTTGCTTCAGCGTTTTTAATGTTTCCAGCGACGATAGCACAGTTTATCGGTCGGGGGACTTGGATCGGTCAGCTAGCAAATATGATTTCACCTGGTAATGTTTTGTACATGGTATTTTACGTACTGTTAATTGTATTTTTTACTTACTTTTGGACGGCAACCCAATTTCATCCCGAACAAATTGCATCGGACATGAAAAAAAATGGTGCCTTTGTACCAGGGATTAGACAGGGACGGCCCACGCAAGATTATCTGGAATCGACAATGAATCGCATTACTTTTGCTGGCGCCTCGTTTCTAGCCCTGATAGCGATTTTACCCACAATTGTAGGGAAAATTTTGAGTGTAGACTCCTCAATAACTTACTTTTTTGGGGGAACGTCCCTTTTGATTTTGGTTGGTGTCGTGTTAGATACGACTAAGCAGATTGAATCTCACTTATTGATGAAGCGCTACGAAGGCTTCATGAAAAAGGGGAGATTGCGAGGGCGTTAGCAGGAGAGCAAACTTATTATTTAAGATGGGCTCCCTTAATATTTTTTTAAATTAAACAACAGTTGTGACTTAACAAAACATCTGTTATATTCTTCGTAACGTTTATGAAACAAGGAATCTTTTCATGCCAAGAGTGATCGGGATCGATATCCCACCTAATAAACGGCTAGAAATTAGCCTCATGTATATCTACGGAATTGGTAGACATCTCTCCAATGAGATTTGTGCGAAGCTCGGATTAGATCGGAACATGAAGGCTCAAAACTTAACAGAAGATGAAATCGCAAAAATTAACGCGATGCTCACTTCCGCGTATATTGTCGAAGGTGATTTGCGACGACAAATTCAGAACAACATTAAACGACTCATTAGCATTCACTGCTATCGCGGCATTCGCCACCGCTTAGGGCTTCCCGTCCGCGGCCAGCGCACTCGTACTAACTCACGTACGCGCAAAGGTAAGAGAAAAACTGTAGCTAATAAGAAGAAATAAAGGAGTGTGACCCTTGGCTAAACAAGAAGCTCAAAAGACAATGGTAAAAAAGCCGACAATAGCAAAGTCCCGAAAAAGGACAATGCGCACAGTTCCAAGTGGAATTGCTCATGTTAAAGCTACATTTAACAACACGATTATTTCTATTACAGATTTAACAGGAAACGTCATTTCTTGGGCGTCTTCTGGCAAAGTTGGCTACGTCGGATCGCGCAAGTCTTCCGCGTTTGCAGCAACTGTAGCTGCTCAAGACGCTGCGAAAGTTGCGATGTCGCTAGGAATGAAAGAAGTCGAAGTCAACCTTTCAGGACCAGGTGCTGGTAGAGAGTCAGCTGTTCGTGGATTGCAAAGCTCCGGGCTTGCGATTACGATTATTCGCGACAAGACGCCTGTGCCGCATAATGGTTGCCGTCCGCGCAAACGTAGAAGAGTTTAATCACTAATTTTCAGGAGTTCGTTCATGGCCGTAAAGTATGGCAAGTTTGAATTGCCGACAAAGATCAAAGTCGATGAGTCGAGCAAGACAGGTAAGCAGGCTCGTTTTATCGCAGAGCCTTTTGAAAAGGGATTTGGGCATACTGTCGGTAATGCTCTAAGAAGAATTATTCTCAGTGCTCTGGAAGCCCCCGCTATAATTTCTATTCGTATCGAAGGGGTGCCCCATGAGTATATGGCTGTTGAAGGAGTCATTGAGGACATGACGCACATCGTGCTCAACCTCAAGAACGCACTCCTCCGTAAATTGCCGACTGATGAAGAAATTGGTTCTCGAGAACCGAAAGTTGTTTCTAAAGTCCTTGATGTTACTGCTGATATGCTTGAAAAGAACGGCGGTCAATATACTGTGACGTTGAAAGATTTCGTCGGAGCATCAGATTTTGATATCGTCAATCCTGAATTGCCTATTATGACAGTCACAAAGCCAATGACGCGAAAAATAGACGTCAAAGTGGCTATCGGTCGTGGATATGTTCCATCAGAAAGACATGCGATCCTAGAAAAAGGTGTCGATGAGATCGTTATTGACTCTTCTTTCTCTCCAGTGCGCTTGGTCAATTATTTTGTCGAGAACACACGTGTTGGTCAAGACACAGACTTTGATCGATTGATCCTCGAGATTACTACAGATGGCAGGATCTCACCCGAAGAGGCGTTATCCTTTGCGACGCAAATCGGTGTGCTCCACCTCCAGATTTTTGATCAATTGAAACATAATTTAACCTTTGATCAAGGTGAGATAGAGTTAAACACGGATCGCGATGCCTTAATGGCGAAACTTGTTCTTAAGATTAATGAGATTGAACTTTCTGTCCGCTCGACTAACTGTCTTGCAGGCGCAAATATCGATACGATTGCAGAACTTGTAGTGATGCCAGAGTCTGAAATGCTTAAGTTTAGAAATTTCGGTAAGAAATCACTGAATGAGATCAAGTCAAAACTTGAAGAAATGGGCCTGTCTCTTGGTATGGATTTGACCAAATTCGGAATCAACCGAGACAACGTTAAGCAAGTTGTTACAGATTATTTTATTGAAAAGGCAGGAAACCCACAATGAGACACGGAAAAGATACATTCAAAATTGGCAGGACTGCGAGTCATCGCCGTTGTTTGATTGCTAACATGCTTAAATCACTTATCGAGCATGGACGCATAGAAACAACAGAGCGTAAAGCAAAAGAGCTCCGCCGTCATGCTGACCATATGGTGACGCTCGCGAAGAAAAATACTTTGGCAAGCAAGCGCAAAGCAGTAGCTGAGCTGATGATTTCTTACAACGCTTTGACACCTAAAGAAGCGCGAGCTGCAAAAGCTGGCAAGAAAGAAAGTCATAATGGAGATCGCAAGGTCATATCGAAGCTTTTTTCTGAGCTTGGACCCCGCTTTGCGACACGCAATGGCGGTTATACTCGTATCATTAAAAAAGCTTTCCGCATCGGTGATAACGCACCTAGTTGTTACATCGAATACCTTGCTCAGTAAGTTTTTCTAGTTAACTGAGTCCATTAAAAAAGCCGAGGTCAACCTCGGCTTTTTTGTTTACCGACTCTTACCCAACAGTCTTTGAGCGCTTTACTTTCAAAAAAAAACCGTTTACTATCCAGTCTAATTTTAAAGCAGAGAGGTTTCCATGCCAATCAAAGTTGCGATCAATGGTTTTGGAAGGATAGGAAGGCTCGTATTCCGCATTCTTCATGAAAGTTATCCCGATGTGGAATTGGTGGCTATTAATGACCTAGTCCCTGCTGACAATCTCGCTTATCTTTTGAAATACGATTCTGTGCATGGCAGGCCAAAATTTAATATCCATGCAGAAGGAGACTATCTCAATGTAGACGGGAAGAAATCTTTGGTCTGTTCAGAAAAAGATCCCACTAAGTTGCCTTGGAAACAATTAGGCGTTCAATATGTGATCGAATCCAGTGGGCATTTTACCCATACAGATGATGCGCAAAAACACCTCCAGGCTGGAGCCAAACGAGTGGTCATCACAGCGCCAGCAAAAGGGGATTGCCCCACATTGGTGATGGGGGTCAATGAGACAGCTTATCAACCCGATAAAGATTTTATTGTTTCTAATGCTTCTTGTACAACTAACTGTTTAGCGCCGCTTGCAAAGGTTGTTCTTGACCAGTTTGGTATTGAAGAGGCTCTCATGACTACGGTGCATTCGATGACAGCTACTCAACCTACAGTAGATGGTCCTTCAAAAAAAGATTGGCGTGGAGGCCGCTCAGCCAGTTTAAATATTATTCCATCATCTACGGGAGCTGCTAAAGCGGTTACTTTGTGCATCCCCGCGTTAAAAGGTAAGCTTACCGGAATGGCCTTTAGGGTGCCTACGCCTGACGTATCGGTCGTGGATTTGACTGTTCGTGTGAGTAAAGATACGACATATGAGGAGATCTGCAGCGCGATTATCCAGGCAGCCAAGGGTCCTATGAAGGGGATTCTGGAGTTTTGCGATGAAGAAGTCGTCTCGTCAGACTTCATAGGCCATACAGCCTCATGTATTTTTGATAAAGGCGCAGGAATCGCGCTGAATCCCCGTTTTTATAAATTGGTGGCGTGGTATGATAATGAAATGGGATATGCGCATCGCGTTGTTGACTTAGTGCGCTATATGGCATCCCGAGAAAAATAAATTTTTTAATTTCTGGCGCATCTGGAATGAAAGACAATGAACGCTATGCGCCATAACCTTTAACAGATGGAATTGACCTGTGAATTTTACACGTGAACCTATCATAGAAACTATCATTTCCCCAAGAGAGGGATGTAAACTCCTAGTCCGCGGCAGCAAAGCAGGAAATGGAGCAGAAGAATATTATGTCGACGCTGTCGAGGTCGTCTCCTTTGGATCCGCCTTTTTTTTCCGATCCATGGAGCGCCCCAAACCTTTTTTAGTGCCCGCTTCCGATTATGAAGTTTTAGAAGTCAAAGAAGCTCGAGTCGCTCTTAAAAATGTCAGCCATGAGCGCAATATTAAGATCGGCGGAGGCCGTGAGGCAAACGTTCGTCATTCGCATCGGGAACCTCCTCAAGAGCGCGAGAAAGAACCAGCTATTGAAGCGGAAGAAGAGCTTGCACCTGCAGCTGGAGAATCAGGTCTTGATGAGGCGATCAGCTCGCGTATGGATAAACGCAGAGATCGCCGCCGTAGGCGTCATCGCAGACCCTCTGATGAACAAGAATGGGGCGAGCGCAGACAGCAGCACACCGAAGAAAATAGATCGCACTCTGAGGGCCAACAACAGTCACAAGGAGGAGGTGCAGAAGATGAAGCGAAAGTTTCATCTCCGATGTTTTCTTCCCTCATTCCTCCTCCTCCTAAGCTTATTTCGGAAACTATCAGCCGTTACAAAGATAAAGAGTTTATGGAAAGCCTTCCCACCAAAGAAGTAGAATCGAAAGAAGACAAGGAAAAAAAGGAACACAAGGAAAATCCTCCCGAAGAAAACCCTTCTGGTTCTGAATCGACTCCTTTGAATAGAATCTCTACCGCAACTGTATCCGAAAACTTAGAGATCAATTCTTTGACTTCTACGCATTTCTCACCTCTTTCGGGTGGAAGCGATTCCTATTTTCTCTAGGAATTAATTTCTCTTTTTTTAGCTGGATCCTGTTCAGGATCCAGCTTTTTTTATTTTCACATTAAATCCATTTTCCAGTATTTAAGTTAAATATTTAACTCATGGAGTGAACATGAAGCATCTGGCTTTGCAATCTCTTTTTGTTCTCTGTCCTTTCCTATTAAATGCCGGATATGACGACGATAACACGAAGCCCTATGTTCTCGAAGAAGACATGGCTAATGAGGAAGAGTATTTTGCAGATGCAGATGAGTTCTATTCCGATTCTGTTGCGGATACAGATCAGTATGAAACCCAAGCTTCCATGCAAACCTGCCGCTCATCTTTTCATAAGATGAATGCAGGGATCCGTCATACAGAAAGAAGAGGAGTAGGTTATCAAACGGGTTACACAACATTAGAGGGCTTTTTTAACATCACCGATCGCAACAGCTCTTTTATTCCTTTCGTCGATCTTCGCGGTCACGTATTCGATGATGGTAGATTTGCCGGCAACGTCGGTATCGGTGAGCGAACAGCATTAACTTCAATTAGCCACCTCTTAGGAACCTATCTCTATTACGATGTGCGTCAAGACCGCCACCATCTCGTTGTTAATCAACTAACTCCAGGGATTGAACTTCTGGGCAATCGGATGGAATACCGCATTAATGGTTACTTCCCCTTCGGCAATAAAAAAAGCCACAAATATCAGTACGCCTTTCACGAGTTCGATGGCAACCGTATCATCCTAAAAGCCAAACAGAGAAAAGCATTGACTGGCGGGGATGCGGAAGTTGGCGTTCACATGACGCAAAGTATGAAATACGATTTATACGCAGGAGCCGGCCCCTACTATTTTAGTACAGGAGGAGCCTCTTCTTGGGGAGGCAAAGCGCGCCTTACAGGCCGCTATAAAGAATACATCACCCTAGAAGCTTCCTACTCTTACGACAATCTTTTCCGCAGCATCGTTCAGGGGACCATAGGTTTTAATGTAACCTTTGGGGGCAATCTCAAACGCACGGCAAAAGATTGCTCCATGCGCAATAACCTTTGGTTCTCTCGAGCAGCGTTTGCTCCCTACCGCTTTGAAATCCCTGTTGTCAAAAAAATAAGACCAAAACACAAAGCCATTAACCCTGCGACTAAAAAACCTTGGACGGTCTGGTTTGTCAATAACACAAGCCACTCCAGCGGAACTTATGAAAGTCCATTCCCAACACTTCTTCAAGCGCAAAATGCATCTGGCCCGAATGATATGATCTACGTCTTCCCAGGCGACGGAACCACAACAGGCATGGCGGCTGGAATCACTCTAAAAGATGGTCAGTATTTCTTTGGTTCGGGCACCAAGCAATATATCCCCACAACACAGGGAACGATCTCAATTCCAGCCTTCAGCAATAGCATGCCCGCAATGGCAAATGGTGTAGCAATAGCAAATAGCAATGTGATTTCAGGAATGAATGTCACAAGCGGAGGAATTGGCCTTACATCTTCGCACATCAATAACTTAACAGTGATCAATAATCAGGTGAATGGGAGTACCGCAATTATATTTAGGGGAACTGGAAATGTGAATATTTCCAACAATACAATCACTGGATACACTGCCAACGGCATTGTTGTTTTTGCAGATCCTAATGCTCTAGTTACAGGACAACTATCCAATAATACCATCACTACTAGCTCAGCAACAGGTGCAGGCATTACACTTGTTCCAACCGACAACAACAATCCTGGAAGATTTGATTTCACTATTGCTGAAAATACAATTCCAGGAGGGTTTGATGGGTTTGGCATTAATGTCAATATGTTGTCTACAAATTCGCAGGTTGCAGTTACGGGCAATACAGTTACAATGAGCACAGCAGGTGCTCAATGTGGCATTCTCTTGACAAATGGAGGCCCGGTTATATCCAATGGTCAAAATGGAAAGATGCTCGTTGCGGATAATACTGTGATAATTGGTGCGGCAAATACAAATATCAATCTTTTGGGCGGTATCGGCTTAGTAGATTATAGCAATCCGGGACCGTATGCTGTGCAGGATCGAGTGATCATTGAAAATAATATAGTGAATGCGCTGACGACGCGTGATTATACGCTAGGGCCAACGCCCGGCGCCTACGTAGCTTTCATACAAAATGGCTCTGGTGGCGGAACAATCCCTGTTCACACTTATTGCCTATCCATGGATAACAATATCGCAAATAATCCAAATCCTACGGTTAATAACTTGTCAGGCTACTATTTTAAAGTGAATAATGGTGGAGTGTTAAATATTGATTCCTTTGATGACAATATAGGTTCAGTAACTACTTCAACTACAGGAAGCGGAACAGTTAACTTTGTTCCAGAAGGATCCTGCGGCCGATAACCTCTTCGTAGAATAAGGAGCCGGTTTTCCGGCTCCTCTTCTTGTCTAAAAACTTTCTACTAATCGATCGCAAATAGCCTGCACAGAAGTGACTGTGGGGCTAAATGATTCGAAAATCAGATTTGCGGTGGGGAAAATAGAAGCGTCTAAAGGATCTTTTAAACTTAAAAGAATGAAGGGTTTTCCTGTGTCGAGTAATGTTTGAGCGAGCAGTGTCGCAGGTGGAAGTCTCCATGCATTGTAGGAGCAAACGATGATGACGTCAGCTGCTTCTGAGTATTGCTCCGCAGTTTCTACCTCTATCTGCGATGGATTAATGCCACTAAAGTAGTAAGCCTGTGTGGATTTTCCTAGATTGAGCAGAGTCGTGCTGCTGAGAATGAGCTGTAATAATTGAGGTGCAACAACTAAAACTTTCTTCTCGTGGAGTGAAGGGTATAAAGCGCGATCCAAAAGGGGGAATTTGGGCCCCTTTAAATAGTCCAGGTTTTTTTGTTCGCGGCGAGGGGGATATTCTTGTGCGATTTCTGAAGACAGTTGCACTGAAGATAGGTCGCAATTGTCTACCAATTCTAAGTTTTTGACTAAGTCGGATACGCCTTTATTGGATTCTCTTTTCGTGACTTTGAGCGCAAGCGAGGCGATCTTTTGGGCAACTGCGCGGTGCTCAAGGGAGTAGATTTGATCTTGCAGGGTATTTTGCAGCTGCTTGCTTAGATAGCGCTCTTTTAGCCTGAGAATCCTAAGAGCTGCATCATCGACCCTTTCTTCTAAAATGAGACCGTTTTGAACAGCTGCGATGATGGAGCGATGAATACGTTGAACATCAGGTGTTGCTAGCTCATTTCCCGCATGTTCTCCCATAAGCAATTTTCCACCTAATATGAGAAGGTCGCAGCCTGCGTTTAAGGCTGCAATGGAGGCCTCATCAACGGAACTACATGTTTTGAGAACTCCATCCATGACGAGGGAATCAGCGACAATGAGACCTTGAAATCCAATCTTATCCCTGAGATAGGAGAGAGTCTTCTTGGAAAGCGTTGCACAATTGTCTTGATCCAATGCAGGAACTAGTATGTGCGCTGTCATGATGGCATCTGCAGATAAGCTGAGCTTGGAAAAGGGAAGAAGTTCCACTTGTTCTAGTTCTTCTTTAGATTTGAGAATCACTGGCAAATCGACATGAGGGTCAACTCCTACGTCGCCATAACCTGGAAAATGTTTCAATGTAGAAATGACCTGGGCCCGGTTGTAACCTTTTAATGCTCTTTCTCCGAAGGCAGTTACAATTTCTGGGTCATTCCCAAAAGAACGAATCCCGATCACGGGATTTCTGGGATTGCTATTGACATCCACTACAGGCGCAAGGTTCATGTTTACACCGACAGCCTGCAATTCTTGTCCCATGACAAGTGCAGCCTCTTCCGCAAGGCTTGGATCGCACGTTTCGCTAAGAGCCCTGTTTCCCGGAAATTCGGTGAATCCCGATCGCAACCGTGCTACAATCCCTCCTTCTTGGTCCGCCGCGATCAGAAGAGGAATGGGAAACCGATTGCTTTTTGCGAATTCTTGGAGTCCAGCGCTTAGAGCTTGGACTTGGCTAGGTGAATGAAGTCCATTAGACCAATTGTAATAGATAATCCCACCCACTTTTGTATCTTGAATGAGAATTCTGGCGTCTTCATTTGCTTCTTCTCCATGAAAATGCACCATTAAAATTTGCCCTACTTTTTCTTCGAGGGTCATATTTTCAATAAGATCCGATCCAAAACAAGAAATCGCGCAAAACCAGGACAAAACCAAGATTTTGAGTAACATATCTTACCTCTAAACGTTGCGTTGTATGCCAGGAGAGCTTCTAGGACCAATGGACACAAGTCCAGCCTATATTGAAAATCAGATTATTAGTAATACTGTACTTTTGAATTCGGAGGAAGCGTGAATGATATCGTGCAATTAGAAGCCCTTGTGAAAGGGAATGTTCAAGGCGTGGGTTTTCGGAGGGCGACTAAATATCTGGCAGATGATTTGAGGTTAACAGGTTTTGTGCGCAATCTCCCCGATGGAAGCGTGGAGATCTGCGCGCAAGGGGAAAAAAATCAACTTGAAACATTTCTCTCAGTACTTAAGGAGAAATTTTCCGCATCCCATATCGATGCCATCGAGACCCATTTTTGTCCCCCTGCAAAAACCTATCCCGATTTTAGGATTGTTCACTGAGTAACATTTACAGAATGCAGTCTTTCGCATAAACCATGTAAGTCTCTATGGACGCGGTAGTGCTGCTAAACAGTGTACCATCTCTATGTTGCTCCACTCTAAGTTTCAGCGTATTTTCACCATTTACTTTTAAGGCGATGCTATAACTGCAATTCTCTTTCATCCCTGCAGTAATTTGCTGTTTAAGAGATACATCTTCCACGTGATCGAGAAGACCGGTTTTTTCCGCATTCAAGAAATCAAATGTAATCCCGTTCTGCACAAACTCTACTGGAGTAGAAAAGGATTCTGTGATGTTCTTGATGCAGGTGGGAAGGAGAATTTTCATCAATTTAGAGTCAGATGAATAGCGATCATAGCAAGGCCAATTTTCCTGAGAAGGAGCCCCATATACAAGGTGTTTTGGAATATTGCTTTTTTTAATATCAATCCCTAAATGCTGCATGAGGTGTCCAATGAGGGATTTAGCGATCCCTTCGATTTGGGTTGCATTCACAGATGTGATTGCATTCTCGATCTCTTCTACGGAAAGCGGCTGTGGACTAGTAGTGCACTGATCATTCAATGATCCCGTGCCAGATACATATAGCGACATAAAGCGCTCCTTGAATTGGTAAAGACAGGATATTGTCAAAGTTTCTTCCGAATTTTGCAATGAACATAAATCTGCTTTTGGTATTCTGTTGTTTCCGAAAGGAGGCCTTATGAAAAAATGGTTCCTAACACTTGCTATCTATTTCTGCAGCTTTAGCTTTGCTACCCCGATTCAAGAGCGTAAGATCGATTCCGCCGCACTTTTGGAGCTTATTTCAGCATTAAACATTCCGAAGGATGCAAATATCGTTGCTGAAACGCAAAAGCGCTGGTTGCGCAAGGCTGGACAAGAACGTTGGGAGCTAGCTGAACTGCCTACCGAGCAAAAACGTTTTGTTTTGGATTGGGCGGAGAAACAAGGACTCTTTGCCCCTTGGAAGCCTACATTGCCAACCTATGATAAAGCGCTTATTCTAGGAGCTACAACTTCTCGCATGCAGATGCGTTTAGATTACCTCAAAGAACTTTGGCTTCAAGGAACGCGTTTTAACGAAATTGTCTGGCTTACAGGAGACCGCCCTCTGGATAAGCGTGTCGATGGTCTCCTAGAGCGCTGTGACAATGAATCGCAGGCAGCTCATATTTTATGGGCGGAGACCGATCTTCCTGAAGAAATGCGAAAACTTCCCGTGGTTTATATCGCTGTTCCTATGAAAACAGAAGATGGAGCCTTGAAACGTCCCAATACAGAAGATACTATCATTGCCTGGCTCGAAAGCGCTCCACAACCATGCACAGCTTTATTTGTCTCCGATCAGCCTTTTTGCGGATATCAATTTGCAGTGATTAATACATGCTTGCCTGCAGCTTATCAGTTCGATCTCGTAGGTCAAGGTGTTGAGTCAACAAGCCACCCGGCAGCTGCTGCGATCACACTAGACTCCATTGCTCGTTGGATCTATTTGGACAATCCTTGCGCCCCAACTAATCCAGAATTTCTGAGTCGCTAAGCGATTCTAATTTTGGCAATAGGTCTTCATAGGATAAACCCGTTATTTCGGAGTATTTCATCGCTCTACTTTTGCTCAATTCTTCTTCTTTGGAACTCAGGTATTTTTTTCTCGCTTCACGCACAGAACCTGTGATTTCTTGATAGATAACAAGAAAAGAAGCATCCCCATTATCTTGAATCCATAGTTGTTGCTTAGAGATGCCGCGTTGTCGATAAATCTCGTGCACTTGCGGATTCCACCACTTGTCAAAGGCTTCGTGATACATTTTTAGGACGACGTCCTTCTTTTGAGGTAATAGGGGATAAATAAAACAGTATTCTTTAATCAGAGTATCCTCTTCTCCTTCCATATCCACTTGTAACATCGGGGACAGCGCGTTAATGGCAGCAAAGAAATTCTTCTCCTCCAAGTCCACCCCTAGAGTTTCTAGATAGAGTTGATTCAGAGATCGCGCAGTCCTATCCTCTTGCTTGATCTTACCTTTCAAAAGTTCAAAAGATTTTACCAAATCTTCTCCTTTCACAAGATGGATCAAAAAGTCCTGGCCTTGCAACTGCTGAATCCAACGGTCGTAAGTGGCAATGCCTAGATTTTGAAATAGAAGAGCCTGTTCTTTGCCTTGCCGTAGCACTGCTTTCTTCAGCTGGTTTGTTTTTCCAGCTTCTATAGGAGTAGCAAATACAAGTGTTTGGCTTTCTGCATAAGCAGACAGGGAAAAGTAGCAAAAAATGAGAGAGAATAACACTGCAAGTTTTTTCATGAGCCTTCTCCGATCTGTAAACACCCTCTAAGGGTTTGTTGATAAAAAATTCTGCAACTCGTGTGTGCGTAGTTTTATTTCTTCGTCTGAAATTTTCTCCCGAAAATGAAAAGCGGTGTGGACAATTTCAGCGAAGGGTTTTGGCGCAGGGATCATATGAAAGTGCAGATGAGCCACACTTTGACCTGCATTTTTTCCATTTTTCTGGAGAATCACAAACTCAGAAATTCCGTAGACACTTGTAAATACTCTTGAAAAGAGATTAATTTCTTTCTGAACCGTTTGCATTTCTTCCGGGGTCAACTGCTCAAATTTTTCGATATGCCTTTTGGGAATGATTAATAGATTTCCTTTGGTTGCAGGAGTAAGGCAGTAAATGGTTACTGTAGCCTCTGTTTCGTGCACAAATTGTTTAGCAATAACATCCGGATCGCAAAAAGGACACAACTTCTCTACAGTAAAAAGGGAGGTGCCAAAAAAGATAAAAATTAAAAGGGGTTTATATATTCCCAAGGTTGTTCTCCTTTTCTACTTGAACAAGTTGTTTGCCGAGATTATCACCAGAAAATAGCCCTAGGAATGCATGGGGGATGTTTTCAAGGCCTTTCACAATCGTCTCGCAGGCTTTAATTTTCCCTTCAGAAAACCATTTTTGCAATTGTTTTCTTCCTTCTGGGAAACGCTCTTTGTAATCGAACACAAGAAATCCTTGAGCCAGGGCGCTTTTAACGATTAAGTGGCGAAAATTTCGGGGACCTAGATCAGGTTGCTCTAGATTATAGGAAGAGATCTGTCCGCAAAGCATAATGCGAGCATGACGGTTAATGCGTTTAAAGATCTCATCCGTAATCACACCACCAACGTTATCAAAATAGAGATCGATACCCGCTGGACATAATTGCTCTAATGCTTCGAGCCAATGGGAACTTTTGTAGTTGATGGCTCCATCGAATTTAAGCTCTTCCAAAAGATACTGGACCTTTGAATCGCTTCCTGTGATACCTACCACACGGCACCCTTTGATTTTTGCGATCTGGCCTACGATCATCCCAACAGCTCCCGCAGCTCCTGAAATGACAAGCGTTTCACCTGCTTGGGGAATCCCAATGTCAAGCAGACCGAAATAACCCGTGAGAGCAGGCATTCCGATCACGCTTAATGCAGCAGTCCATGAAATCTCTTCGGGGTTGAATTTTCTTAAAGATTCTCCAGAAAGCGTGGAATAGTCTGCCCAATCTAAATATCCGCACACTGCATCCCCAGGCTGAAATTCGGGATGCTTCGAATCCACAACACGTCCCACTCCATCGCCATTTGCGGGTGCATCGATAGGAAATGGAGGATGTGAAGAGGGTCTTCCTCCAATACGTCCGCGCATATAAGGATCTACAGATAGGTAAAGAGATTGGACCAGAACTTCTCCATCTTTTAATTCGGGTATTGCAGTCTCGTGGAGTTTAAAATTCTCAGGAGAAGGGAGCCCTTTTGGTCTGGAAACGAGTTGCACTTGTCGATTTTGAGAGGGAATCATAAGGAATAATAGGTGTTTTGTTAATCCAATCCCTAATGATCTTCTGATCGAGAAAATCGAGCAACAGGTTTTTCTAAATGAGCATCTGTTTGCCAGCGCCGGCAACCCAATTCTTGACAGGCTTTTTTTAGAAGCATACTATGCACACTTTTTCGAGGAGCATTTATGCGTATTGTATTTTTATTCTCAGCTCTTCTACTTCCCTTTGTCAACCTTCCTGCGGTGAGCTTTGATCAAGCTGCGGAAGAAATTGTAGAAGCAGGTGTTTTCTTAAATCGTTTTGGCCTTTGTCCCGCCACTGCAGGAAACCTCTCTAGAAGATTGGAAGATCAGTTTGTTGCAGTGACTGCCTCTGGAAAACATAAAGGAGAGCTGACAGCAGAAGACGTACTAGTTGTGGATCTCCAGGGGATTTTGCAAAGCGGTACAAAAAAACCTTCCGCAGAAACCCTTCTTCACACCGCCATTTACGCTGTGTTCAAAGATGTGGGAGCTGTTCTACATACCCACTCTTTAAATGGCACAGTGCTCACAAGGCTCATGCCAGAGCAAAAGATGCTAGTAACAGAAGGATATGAAATACATAAAGTAATGCCAGGCATCACAACACACGAAAGTCGCTTGGAAATCCCTATCTTTGAAAATTCCCAGGACATCGCTGCCATGGGAGCGGAAGTATCCCATTATTTAGAGAAACACCCTCATGTGAGCGGATTTCTCATTCGCGGCCATGGCTTCTATACGTGGGGTCGGGATATGAGAGAAGCGAAAATACGCGTCGAAGCATTTGAATATCTATTTGAAACAGAACTGAAACTCTATACTGCAACCAAAGGGAATTGACATGCGCTTGATTTTTCTATTCACATTATTTTGTACCGCTTTAAACGCCAACCTAGTTTTAGATGGTTTTGCCATTCGGTATAACCAGGGACACTTGCATGTTCTCAATCAACAAAAATTGCCCCACGAAGAAGAGTGGATCGATGTGCAAACTCCTCAGCAAATGGTAGAGATCATTACTTCTTTAAAAGTGCGTGGAGCTCCGATGATCGGCATTGCTGCCGTTTTATCATTGTCTCAGCTTGCAGAACGTGGAGCCTCCAAAGAAGAGATCCAAAAAGCGGCAGCACTTCTTAAGGTATCTAGACCTACTGCTGTGAACTTGGCAATCTACATTGAGCGTATGATGGCAGATATTGAAAAGAACGCCGATTATAGACAGACGGTCATTGACACAGCAGCAGCGATTTATCGAGAAGATGTCACGCTTTGCGACAACATGGGAGCAGCGGGAGCTGATTTAATTGAAGAAGGCGAGCAGATTTTGACGATCTGCAATACAGGGAGCCTGGCCACAGCAGGGATCGGAACAGCACTTGGAGTGATTCGCACTGCGCACGCCCAAGGAAAAAAAATTCACGTTTACGCTTGTGAGACGCGTCCTCTTCTGCAAGGAGGAAGATTGACGGCTTGGGAACTAGAGCAAAGTGGGATCCCTTATACTTTGATCTGCGACAATATGGCTGCTATGCTGATGAGCCAAGGTAAAATCAACCGTGTACTCGTTGGAGCAGACCGCATTGCTGCCAATGGGGATTTTGCTAATAAAATCGGCACCTATTCCCTCGCCGTACTTGCGAACCATCACCAGATTCCTTTCCATGTCGTAGCTCCTTATACCACGATCGATCCCCGCTGTCCAAATGGAGATGGGATCAAGATCGAACAACGCGCTTCCGATGAAGTGCGCGGCGCTGCGGGCAGTTTTGGCAAGGTGATTTGGAGCCCATCTCATGCACCTGTCTATAATCCCGCATTTGATGTCACACCAGCACCTCTTGTCACTAGCTACATTTTGGATACCGGAAGTTGGGCCCTTGATGAATTCCTTACACAGGTACCAAAGTGAAATATCTGATCCTAAAATCGGTATTTTTTTTATCGGTCTTTGCGCTCCATGCGCAAAGACCCGCAGCAATCCTCACTGATATCGAGGGAACAACGACCTCGATATCCTTTGTCTATGACACGCTTTTTCCTTACGCGAAAGAGCATGTGAGAGACTATCTCTTAGCTCATCACCATGAACCTAATGTCGCACAGCTTATTCAAGAAGTTGCCCAAATTGCAGAAATTCCTCACGAGGATCTTTCTGCAGTGACACAAACTCTTCTGACATGGATGCAGCAAGATAAAAAAATCACTCCCTTAAAAACCCTTCAAGGGATGCTGTGGAAAGAAGGATTTGAAGAAGGTTGTCTTCAGGGACACGTGTATAGGGATGCCTTTGAAGAGCTAGAGCAGTGGCATCAGCAGGGAATTGCTCTCTATGTCTTTTCCTCTGGATCCGTTTCTGCGCAAAAACTCCTTTTTGGCTACACCCCTTATGGAGATCTCACGCCTTATTTCTCAGGTTATTTTGATACAAAGGTGGGTGGAAAAAAAGAAAGCAGTTCCTATTGCAACATTGCAGAATATCTAGCGCTTGCGCCAGAGCAAATTCTCTTTCTTTCCGATGTGGTAGAAGAATTAGATGCCGCTGCTACAGCTGGCATGCAAACTTGTCTCATTGTGAGAGAGGGGACAGCGCGTTCTAGCGCCCATCCTTCTGCTGTCGATTTTCATAAAGTATTCAGAGAATGAGTGAAAGGGGTAAATGGAAAAGGAACTACAACGATTTCATAAGTTTTGTAAGTCTTTGTAGGCTCGTTCATCATCTTCTGAGTTCCATTCAGTCAGCGTTGATTCGATAGACTTTAGAAATTCCAGATCAAGAGGGGATTTCTTTCTTAAAACGACAGTTCCATCACTAAGCAGTTCATAGACAATTTCGTCCTTTTCTTTTAGATGCAAATGCTTGCGAATTGTTGAAGGTATAGTCGCTTGATGTTTTGATGTGAGCTTGGAAGAGTATCTTTTTTGTTTAGTCATGGGTCTTCTCATTTTTAATTCTTCGCTTCATCTAACGATTCCACTGTATTATAAAATTACCATTTACTCCTTGCATATTTTTTTGCGACTGTTGCTCGATTACTAAAAAATCTCTTGAATAGGAAGAAATTGCTTTTGTGACTAACCTATTCCCTCTTCAACAACTTTTAGGGAGTTATTTATGAGTGGTTTCATTTCAAAGGCAGCTGCATGCGTTGGAGTAGCAGGAGCAGGCTTATTTACTGGTTGGGTAAGTTCTAATCGCGATCAACTTCCAGAGCTTCAAAAAGGCTGGCTACTGACAAGAGTTACGGAAACTCTATACGCCTTGTACCAAAGCACAAATATTCAAGATCCCTATACAGCAAAGCATCATGCTAAGTTAGTTGCCTCTTTGTCTTCCAGAGCATACACTGTTATGAGCCCTCAGACTGAAAGAGAACTCGATACAATAGAGATGACCTATTTTGCCGGTTACGTCGCAGAAAGATTGGAAAAAACCCCAGGAGCAACTCCATTAACAGAGCCCAGTGAACAACCTGAGTGGACCTTCAATCCAAATACTCGTCCTGAGTATGCAAGAGCCATGCCAATCCCATTTCCAACAAAACCGGAGGCAACACCTCCTATTTTTCGATGGGATGCACATTTGTCACTCGTTCTGCCTGATCTATTGCGTAACATACACAGTGGATTTATATTTGCAGGATCAACTCCAAGGATTCATGATACTAAAGCCAGAGATTCAATCCTTCAAGGGAATTATGTTCGCTGCAAATCGGAGTTAGAAGTTGCTGATCCAAATCGATCTAGCTTCTCGCCTCGTAAATATAAACAAATCGACGTGATTCTGACTGGCACAACGGATCTAGAAAAGTGCAGGTGTTTCAAAAACGATTACTTAAGAGATCTAGCTTATCGTGCTGCTACTTGGGACAAACCATTAAATCCTGAACATCCCTATTCAGACACGCCAGTTTTCGATGTTTCTGAAAAAGGAGTCGAAGAAACAGGGGATTTAACTAATATTCCAGAGCAGGCAAGAGTTAAGTTCCTCTGGGGAACTTTCACCGCTTGCAATGTGTATGAGCTACAAAAAACGCGCCTCAGTAATGGCAATCTTAAACAAGTGGGTGCAATCCTTGTAGGGACAACAGATGAAGAAGCCTGTCATTCTTTGCGTTTAGGAGAAATGAGCAAACTCGTGAAGCAATTAAACAATCAATAGCAATCAAGTAGAGTCTAATTGGAGCCTTCCACCAAAGTAGGTGGAAGGTTCTTATTGGAAGACTTCCAAGAGAAAATTTTGTACGGCTTTCCAAGCGCGCTCAGCAGCGACCGGATTGTAGAGAATTCCTACATCAGGATCGCTTGCTTCTGGTGTTGCAAAGGCGTGCATCGCGTTGCCATAAATATGGGCTTGCCAGTCTACCTGAGCTTCATTCATCTCTTTTTCAAAGCGTCTAAGTTCCTCTTGAGAAGTCACGGGATCGCGGTAACCATGAAGAACAAGAATTTTCGCTCCGATCGGCTTAATCAACTCAAGTGGAGGCGGATCGAAATGACCGTAGATACTTACAGCCCCTTTTAAGTCTGCTCCACTACGAGCAAGATCGAGTGCACATATTCCTCCGAACCCAAAACCAATCACTGCAATTCGCTTGGGATCTACATAAGGCAAGCGAGATGCTACTTCTAGAGCTTTGACGACGCGTCTCTGTAACAAATGTCGATCTTCAATGAAGGGTTTTTTAAGGGCCGCATTTTCTTCTTTTGACTTGCCCAAGATCCCTCGCCCATACATATCAAGCGCAAACCCTACATATCCTTGTTTAGAAATCATGCGAGCTTTTTCACAAATAAACTCATCCCTGCCTTTCCAACCATGACACAGAATAACAAGAGGGTTCTTTCCTTCTTTTGGGTAAGCGACAAAACCTTCAAGATCAACCCCCTGATCTTGATAAGGAGCCACAGTAGAATGCATTCTTTACTTCCTTGCTTAGGATTAAAATGAAAGGGACTGCCCCCCGTCAATGGTCATGATTTGACCTGTCATCCAGGATGATTCTTCCGATGCCAGATAGAGAGCTGCAGCAGCTTGATCCATCGGCTTTCCCAGTCTTTTTAATGGAATCTCAAAACTCTCTTCTAATTCACTATCTTCATATGGCGTTACACCAGGAGCAATCGCATTTACTCGGATATTGTGTTGAGCCAATTCAAGAGCTGTAGCTTGAGTTAACATATTTAGAGCTGCTTTAGCAGTAGAGTGAGCTGTGCGGTTAGGATAGGGACGGTTTCCTGAAATAGAAGATACATTGATGATAGCACCTGCAATCCCATCTTGAATCATATTTTTAGCGGTTAGTTGAGAGAGAAGCATGGGAGCAGAGAGACTGACTTTTAAAACAGCCTCAAATTGATCGATGTTCAAATCCATAAAGGGCGTTGTGTCATATCCGCCTGCATTGTTCACTAAAATATCGACACGTCCCAAATAATCAAGAGCTTCTTGAAAAAATTTTCTAATGCCTTCGGTCTTGGAAAAGTCTGCATAAAAACAATGGCCCAATCTGCCACATTTCTTGACCTCACCGATCGTTTGGTTTGCTCCTTTTTCATCTGTGCGATAGCTGATGACAACATCTGCACCTTCGTTTGCAAAGGCAATGGCGATGGCTTTTCCAATGCTTCGATTTGCGCCTGTTACTATTGCTTTTTTCCCTAGCAACTTCATTGCTTACATCCTATAACCATTCTGGGTTTTCGACTGTTTTCTCAGAAACTGCGTCCCCAGTATTGAGAACTTGCTTAGGTTCAAAAAGCAAAACATGCGCTTCTTGTTCGGTATAAGGGAGATGCTCGGTGCCTTTGGGTACGATGAAAAATTCTCCTTCATTAAGCACGATCTCTTGGTCTCTAAGCTTAATTTTCAACTGACCTTGAATGACAAGGAAGAATTCATCTTCATTCTCATGTTGGTGCCAAACAAATTCACCCTTTGCTTTGAAGATCTTGACGTGATTGCCATTTAATTCCCCAAGAATTTTTGGAGTCCAGTATTGATTAAACAACTTAAATTTATCTTTGATATTTACTTTGTTCATGATTCCTCGACTGTTCCTGGATTTTCATTTACAGAATAGCTGAAAAAATAAAGGGACTCAAGTCCGTTAAGACCTAGTCCCTTTAAGAAAGAAGGTAACTGGGCCTTTTGAGGGGCCCACCTTCTTGCGGTTTGGCATGCTCGGAACAGGAGTCGAACCTGCACGGGCTATTAACCCAGGGGATTTTAAGTCCCCAGTGTCTACCATTCCACCATCCGAGCAAAGAAAGGGTCAAGTTTACAAGGGCAGGGGGCTTATATTCAAACGAAAAATCAGTTCTGTATTGCTCTATAGGATTTTTTAAAAAATGTTTATTGATTTTAAAAGCTTCTTTTCGTTGACTTCTATTAGATGTGAGCAAAAAATTAGATCCTTTTATTTTGGACAAACAAAATGACAGCGCATAAGAAGATTTCTCTTTTTTCCCTGGTTTTATTAATTGTAGCGGCGATTGACAGTATCCGCAACCTGCCGGCTTCAGCGCTCTTTGGCAGTGCTTTGATTTTTTTCTTTGTATTTTCTGCGATTGTATTTCTGATTCCCACATCTTTAGTGGCGGCGGAGCTTTCGGCGACTTTTCCGGAAAAAGGAGGAGTATACCATTGGGTCAAGACGGCTTTTGGAGAGAAGTGGGCCATGCTGGCAATCTGGCTGCAATGGATCAATACGATGGTATGGTATCCCACGATTCTTTCCTTTATCGCAGGAACAGCAGCTTATTTGATCAATCCTGAACTGGCACAAAATAAGTGGTATTTGGTCACATGCATCCTCGTTGTGTTTTGGGGGATCACTCTTATTAATCTTAAGGGGATCCACATGTCTGCAAGGATCAATAGTTTTTGCGGTTTAGTTGGGATGGTCTTCCCCATGGTGTTTTTAATTGCGCTAGGTGCTTATTGGGTATTTAGCGGACATCCTCTGCAGATTCAGTTAAATGCGGATACTTTAATTCCTTCTTTGACGGAATCGACGAATTGGATTTCTTTGGTGGCGATTATGGCTTCGTTTTTGGGGATTGAGCTTGCTGGGGTGCATGTGAATGATATTCGTCAACCTCAGCGCAATTTTCCCAAAGCTGTGTTGTATTCAAGCGCATTTCTTTTGATCTCGATGGTTTTGGGATCGCTGGCCATTGCTTTTGTTCTTCCGGAAAAGGACATTAACCTAGTTGCGGGTGTCATTCAGGTCTTTAGCAATTTGTTCGATTCTTTTGGGATGAAGGGGCTTACTCCCGTTTTAGCTGTATTGATTGTTGTGGGCTCGATCGGAGGGATCACCAATTGGTTAATTGCACCCGCAAAAGGACTGATGCATGCGGCGGAATTTGGCTATATGCCTCCTTTCTTCATGCGTAAGAATAAGTATGGCATTGCGCACAATATCTTGCTTGGCCAAGCGATTTTGGTGAGTTTACTGTGTTCTATCTTTCTGCTTGTGCCTAGCGTGAATGCTTTTTACTGGTTTTTAACGGCGCTGAGTACAGAACTTTACATGATCATGTACATTCTCATGTTTTTTGCGGCTTTGCGTTTGCATTATAAGCATAAGAATCGCCCAATAGCTTTTAAAATTCCTGGCAAACAATATGGAATGTGGACCACTTGTGTCTTGGGATTGTTTGGATGTCTTTGTACGATTGCTGTGAGTTTTTTCCCTCCGGACAATATTAATATTGGTTCTCACTTGCGTTATATCTTGATGATTTGCGCTGGGAATTTGCTGGGTATTTTGCCTGTGTTTCTATTCTTTTTTTACAAAAGAATGAAAAAAGTGTAATTTTTTATTGAATAAAAAAATTACACTTTGCCAATGTGAGTTTATGAAGGTTGATAAGACTTTGTGTTCTGCTAGGTAGAAACAAAAAGTCTGATCAAACACGTAAACTTGAGGAAACTATGGCAAAGAAAAGAGCAAAAAAATCAGCAAAAAGAACTGCAAGAAAGTCAGCAAAAAGAAAAACAGCAAAGCGCAAAACAACTGCAAGAAAAACTAAGCGCAGAGCAAAAAGAAAGCCCTCTGCTGCGATGATGAAAAAAAGCATGACAGGTGGCTGCTCTTCTTGCAAATAAGAAAAGCGTTACTTTTTCCATGATAAGCCCTGAGGTCGCAAGATCTCGGGGCTTTTTATTTTTGATTGACGTGCAAAATCCTTAATAAGGGTAAGAGATCGGTTTCTGGATTCTTTGAAATGTAAGAACGTACCCGTGTGTATTTCTGAGCGGATTGGATGATTCCTTTCAGGAAAAAGCAGATCCATTCGTCCCAATCATTTTCATCTGTTGTTCTGTAGAGAGAGCGAAAATACTTCAGCTTATGTTTTTTGAAATAGCCGCTCAAAAAGAAGAGGGGAGCTGGCAGGTATTTATTTTTGTAGAGAAATAGGGAGGCAAGGATCCGCGCAACTCTGCCATTGCCGTCCATAAAGGGATGCAAGATAAGAAACTGTGCATAAATGAGAGCGAGTTGCAGTAAGGGCTCTTGTTGCTTACTATTCATGTAACAGAGCAGCTGGTTCATGAGCGTTTCTAGCGTTTCTGCTGCTGGGGGATAAAAGTAGGCTTGATCGATTGTGCAGCCGGCTGGCCCGATCCAGTTTTGACGGTTTCTGTAGCGTCCAAGCTCAGATTTTGGCGAAGAGCTTTTTTTAACAATGCTGTGGATCTTACAAATTTGCTTTTTGGAAAAAGTTGCATCAATAAGGTTAGTGGAAGCCATTTTTAAAGCTTTTAAGTAGTCATAGATAGGTTCAGTCTTTTGTTGTCTTTTAGGCGCTTGCAAGAAGGCTTTAATGGAAATCGAGCTGGTGGGGGATTCAAGGGAGTTGATCGCTTCGACTTGATGAAGCGCATGGCAGACTTTTTGAGGAATGGAAAATCGCTGTATAGACTCACTGCATTTTGTTAAAGCATCTTCTGCTTTTTTGAGGAGTGGTAAAAAGTGTTTGCGAGTTAAATGGCGAGGGGGAAATCGTCTGGGAGTAAATGGAACGATCTCAATTTTTTTCGTCGTTTTGGACATGGCATATAGAAGTCAACATTACTTCCGCACCATATACTGATTTCAAATGACACTTCAAGTGTCATTTGAAATCAGTATGATTCTCTTGTTATGAATTTGAGAAAAACCCTTTAATTTTGTCAAAAAAACTGCCTTTGCGCGGGGAGTTCTGCTCTCTTTCTAATTCTCCGAATTGACGCAGCAGATCTTTTTGCTTTTCATTCAAACTGACCGGCGTTTCAACGATGACTTTAACGAGCATATCTCCTTTGCCGCGGCCGTGAACATTAGGAGCTCCAGCGCCTTTCGAGCGAAGAATTTTTCCGCTTTGAATGCCTTCTGGAACAGTGAGACGGCAGGATTCGCCGTGAGGTGTTGGAAGTTCTTTTTTACATCCTAAAGCAGCATCTGAAAAGCTAAGTGGAAGTTCGATGACAACATCATCGCCTTCTCTTTGGAAGACAGGATGCGGTTCTACAGAAATGAAAACGTAAAGATCTCCAGCTGGTCCGCCAGTTTCACCTGCATCGCCGTGGCCTGTCATGCGAAGACGCATGCCTGTGTCTACGCCTGGAGGCACTTTAATTTTGATTTGTTGTTTAGCTTTGACTCTACTTTCGCCTTTGCAGCTAGAGCAAGGATCGGTAATTGTTTTTCCTTTGCCGTAGCACTGAGGGCAGATGCTCGTCATCGTAAAAAAGCCGCGGTTCTGATGCACTTGCCCAGCGCCTCGGCATTGCGTACATGTTTTGATGCTGCTTGTAGAAGCAGCGCCCGAGCCGTCGCATTTTGTGCAGCAAATGTAATTATTGAGAACGACTTCTTTTTCGACGCCTTTGATTGCTTCTTCAAAAGAGATGGTGAGGTTCATTTTTTTGCTGGCGCCCTGTTGCGCGCCTCCACCACCATGAGGATCTCCGCCAAAGAATGAATCGAAAATCGAATCTCCTCCTCCGTGACCGCCTCCGCCGCCACCAAAAGCGCCCATGAATGTGCGCAAGGCTTCTTCCATGGAGGAGAATCCGCCGTGGCCGCCTGGACCGCCCATGCCGCCGCCTTTTAAAGCGTCTGCTCCATATTGATCGTAGATTTGGCGTTTCTTTTCATCGCTTAAGACCTCATAGGCCTCAGAGATTCTTTTAAAATCTTTTTCCGCTTGTTTGTCGCCTGGGTTGCGGTCGGGATGGTATTTGAGTGCAAGTTTGCGGTAGGCTTTTTTGATCTCTTCTTGGCTTGCGTCTTTTGAGACGCCTAGTGCTTCGTAATATTCGCTCATATTTGTACAATTGTTTTATTTTTAACGGAGAATAGGTTCAACATCTTCCCCTTTAGGTAAATTATAGCAAAGGCACAGCAAAACTCACAAGAAAATTTAGCAATCAGTTGCTTTGATTGCTAACGCTGAGCGGCTTCAAGTCTTAAATGAGCGTTTGGCAGTGGCTGAATTCTCGCAAATTGTCGCAACCTGTTGGGCGTAAACATTTTACGAGAATCAAGAAGAGGGGACTAAGCCAGGCAGGTGGAATTATGCGCTGTAGCTGCGAGGCTTGGTTTTTTTGTATTTTTGTGCTGCTTTGGACTTCGCTCGGCTTTTCACAGAAGGCTTGTCGTAGAAGCGATGCGCTTTCGCAGATTTCATGATCCCTTCTTTGTCGAGTTTCTTTTTCAGAGCTCTCAACGCTTTGTCGATGGGCTCTCCGGAGCGAACTTTAACACTTGGCATGGACATCTTATCCTGAGTTGTTTTACCTGTATGGTTTGAACAGGGCTAGCTTTAAAATTAAAACAAAGCATACGCACTTTATTTTATGTGTCCTAATCTTAAGAGAGAAGGAGGTATTTTTTCAACTAGGATCGGTTCAAATAGGAGTATGAAGGTATTGTAGAGCGATCTCTTCAGGGGGCAGGCTGGGTGCAGAGCTCAGGTATTGGGTCAGCAGGTTAAGATTTAAAGATGGAGGGAATAACGGTATATGACTCAGGCTTTCAGGAAGAGCTTGTGATAAAGAGGCAATGAGGTAGTCTGCTTGGGTTGCCGCTGTTTCCAGGCGCTCTGCAGTAATGAGCGCTGTGTCCTCTACGATGATATCTTTACAGCTTTGCCTTCCTTTTAAAATAAAGTAGGGACCTGCACGCGTTGGGATGACGAAAAGGAAAGATCCGTCTTGGGGAGGCAAAAACGCAAGAGGGGAATAAAATGGTTTTATAGAAATATTTAAACCAAAGCCTAGTCCTTTAGCGACGGCTGCGCCAAGGCGTGTTCCGGTGTATGATCCAGGTCCAACCCCTGTGGCGATAAAAGATAAAGAAGAAAGAGAAATACTGCTTTTTTCTAGGAGTTCACGGATTGTGGGAAGTAAATTTTTGGAAAGCAGGTTGTGATGGGGGAGTGAATGACTTGCTAGGATTTGATTTTCTTTGACAAGAGCAATGAGACAAATGTCTGTGCTAGTGTCTACAATAAGGTAAATCATTATTTTTGTTTTCTGGAATGCTGTGCTGGAAACAGAATAACACATTTTCAGGAGGAATGAAATTGAAAAATTGGTACTATCGCTAAACTCTCTCAGCCCGTTAAAATTGAGACAGGTACAGTTTATATCTATTTTTTAAGGAGCCCCAGCTTGAGTAAAGAAAATGAAGTGATAGAAGATGAAGGTCTTGAAGAAGCTCTAGCCGATGCTGTGCACGAGTCGGTCAAACAAGACCAGCAGCGCGATAAAATGTCTGCAGGTGGGCCGGAAGAAGTATTTATCATACCATTGACCCGCCGCCCCTTTTTTCCTGGAATGGCAGCGCCTATTGTGATCGAGCCGGGAGCCTATTATGAGATGCTCAAAGCTGTAGCGAATTCTGAGCATAAGTGTATGGGGCTTTTTCTGACCAAGTCAGAGGATATCAACGTTTATAAAACAACGTTTGACGACCTTTACAAAGTGGGCGTTTTAGCACGCATTCTGCGCATTATTCCGATGGAGCAAGGCGGTGCGCAAGTTGTTCTTAACATGGAAAAGCGGATCGCGATTAAGAAACCCCTGAAGTCGGGAAAACATCTTAAAGCTAAGATCGAATACCATGAAGATGTGGTGACTAAACATACCAAAGAACTCAAAGCCTATTCGATCAGCATCATTACAACGATTAAAGAGCTGCTCAAACTCAATCCTCTTTTTAAAGAAGAGTTGCAGATTTTCCTCAGTCATTCCGATTTTACAGAGCCGGGAAAACTAGCAGACTTTGCTGTTGCATTAACGACAGCGACAAGAGAAGAGCTTCAAGATGTCTTGGAAACCTACGATTTACAAGGAAGAATTGATAAAGCGCTTGTTCTGCTCAAAAAAGAGCTCGATTTAAGTAAGCTGCAAAACAGCATCAATCAAAAGATCGAAGGGACGATTTCTAAAACACAGCGGGAATTTTTCTTGCGCGAGCAGCTGAAGACAATTAAAAAAGAACTCGGGTTGGAAAAAGACGATAAGACATGTGACTCTGAAAAGTTTGAAGCGCGTCTTAAAAAGCGTAAAGTTCCCGACGATGTCATGCAGACGATCAAAGAGGAACTCGAAAAATTAAGCGTTCTCGAAGTGCAATCGGCGGAATACGCCGTTTGCCGCAACTATCTAGATTGGCTCACGATTGTGCCTTGGGGAATTTATGGCGGGGGCGATGGCGTCGATCTCAAATACGCCAAGAAAGTGCTTGAGGAAGACCATTACGGACTCAATGATATCAAAGAACGCATTTTGGAATTCATTGCTGTCGGCAAGTTATCGGGCGGAGTTAAAGGGAGCATCATTGGACTTGTCGGCCCCCCAGGCGTTGGCAAAACAAGCATTGGAAAAAGCATTGCAAGAGCACTGAAGCGCCAGTTTTACCGCTTTTCTGTAGGTGGGATGCGCGATGAAGCAGAGATCAAAGGGCATCGTCGCACGTATATTGGCGCCATGCCGGGCAAAATGATCCAAGCGCTCAAGTTTACACAGGAGATGAATCCTGTGATAATGCTTGATGAGGTCGATAAGATGAGCTCAAGCTATCAGGGCGACCCTGCATCAGCGCTTCTTGAAGTACTCGATCCAGAACAGAACAAGGATTTTCTTGATCACTACCTCGATGTGCGTTGCGATTTGTCCAATATTCTCTTTATTGTGACTGCAAACGTTCTCGATACGATTCCGGAACCATTGAAAGACCGCATGGAAATTTTGCGCCTTTCTGGCTATATCATGGAAGAAAAGGTCCAGATCGCACAAAAATATTTGATCCCGCGCAATCGTAAAACGATGGGCATTAAAACCAGCTACCTTGATCTTACCAAAGGAGCCATTACTCATATCATTAACGGTTATGCACGAGAATCTGGGGTGCGCAGTCTGGAAAATTATATCAAAAAGATCATGCGCAAAGTGGCAATGAAAGTTGTTAAAGGGATGGATAAAAAAGAAGAAACCTTTAAGAAGGTCTCCGTGTCCGAAGACAATCTTGCGAAGTTTTTAGGAAAGCCGATCTTTACAAGCGATAGATTTTATGAGCGTACTCCTGCGGGTGTATGCATGGGTCTAGCATGGACCTCTCTGGGCGGCGCGACTCTGTATATCGAAGCTACGAAAGTAGCCTCTGAAAAAACAGAGATGAAACTGACCGGTCAGGCTGGCGATGTGATGAAAGAATCGTCCCAGATCGCTTGGACATATTTGCACAGCAGATTGAATGATTATGCACCTGGCTGTACATTTTTTGAAAAGAACCAAGTGCACGTGCATATTCCTGAAGGCGCTACTCCCAAAGACGGCCCTTCTGCTGGCATTACGATGGTCACTTCCCTATTATCTTTGCTCAGAGATGAACCTGTTTTAAATGATTTAGGGATGACAGGAGAGCTAACGCTCACAGGCAAGGTGCTGCCGATTGGAGGCGTGAAGGAAAAAGTCATCGCAGCTAAGAGATCAGGGGCCAAAGTGCTTATTTTTCCCAAAGAAAACCAGCGCGATTACGATGAGCTTCCTGCTTATGTGAAGAAAGGGATCAAAGTGCATTTCGTAAAAAATTATGAAGAGGTTTTCCGTGTCGCATTCCCAAAAGCATGAGACCTTTTCTGAAGCAATTCGTCGAAAGAGCATTGAACCTAACCTGCTTGAAGAAACTATTAACAAATTGAGAGCAGATGGCAAAACGATTGCGACGCTGAATGGTTCTTTTGATTTGATGCATGCAGGACATCTCGAGATGATTTATCAAGCCTCTTTACAAGCAGATGTGTTGATCATTGCGCTGAATACAGACCGATCCATTCAGAGTTATAAGAGCCCACTCAGACCCATCATTCCTCTCCAGTGGCGCCTTCAAATGATGGCCGCTCTTGAAATGGTGGATTTTGTTACATGGTTTGATGAGCTCGATCCGCGTGAGATTCTTGCGAAGATCAAACCGGACGTCCATGTGAATGGCGCTGAGTATGGTGAAAACTGTATCGAAGCGGAAGTGGTGCGCGCCTCTGGGGGGAAGATTCATATTGTCTCTCTTGTTCCGGGCTTGTCCACTTCGCAGATTATTAAAAAAGTGGTAGATACGTGCGCCTGATTGGAACACTAGAGACAGAGAAACAAGCGTTTGCTTTCTATTCTTTTCTTCTCAAAGAAGGGATTCAGAATACCTATGACCTTCAAACCGATGCAAAAACGGGTCTCAAATACTATCAAATATGGGTCTGTGAAGAAGATGATCAGAGCAAGGCCGCAGAGTGGATGGAGCGTTACAAAAAAAATCCTGAAGAACCCCAATTTCAGGGATTTGATGCTCCGATACAAAAAGCGCCGCCTCCTCCGAAATACGCCGAAATTTCCGAGTCTGAAAATCTGAAGTGGAAAACTAAACCATCTAGAAGTGTTAGACTGCGTCGATTTCCGAATACCATCACGAATTTGATTATCATTCTGTGTAGCTTTTTGTTTTTGTGGAATGATTTTCAAGAAGCACAAATAGTCCAGGAAAAAGGGGAATTAGCAGAAGAAATTGCGATGACCCCGTTGGACAAGGATCTGTTTTTCGATAACCCCTCTTCGAATAAGTATATAGAAGAGCTGATCGATACTGTGCCGCTCAGCTCTTATAAAGAGCTGAAAGATCTTCCTCCAGAAGCTATCAGCCTTCTTAAAAAATCAGAAAGAGCCCCTTCCTGGCGCGGCCTCTATGCATTTTTTCTTTCGGTTAAAAATCAAGGCTGGGAGACAGCTTCCTCTGTCCCCATGTTCGAAAAGATCCACCAAGGACAGGTCTGGCGCTTTTTTTCTCCTTGTTTGATGCACGCGAATTTTTTACATATCCTATTTAACATGATTTGGGTCTGGATCCTCTCTTCACAGATCGAACAGCGCATGCGCAAATGGAAATTATGCGCACTCATCTTGATCATTGGGATTATTTCAAATACAGTTCAATATTTTGCTAGCGGTCCTTATTTTCTGGGATTTTCTGGTGTGATCGTTGGCATGGCGGGATTCATTTGGATGCGTCAGAAAAAAGCTCCTTGGGAAGGGTACCCGCTGCAAAAGGCGACGCTTCTCTTCCTACTCTTTTTTGTGCTTGCGATGTTTGCGATTGAACTCTTTACTTTTGGACTACAAGTGTTTTCTGTTGTGCAACTCACCCCACCTATTGCTAATACTGCCCATATCGTCGGCGGTCTTGTCGGTATCTTGTTAGGAAGGCTCTCCTTTTTCCAAAGAGGTAGCCCATGACCGTGCGCGATCTCACCATTCTAGGATGTTCTAGCCAGCAGCCCACACGCAAGCGCAACCATGGCGCGTATCTCGTGCGTTGGAATGAAAAAGGGTTTTTATTCGATCCCGGCGAAGGAACGCAGAGGCAATTTATTTTCGCAAACGTAGCTCCGACCTGTGTCACGCATATTTTCGTCAGCCATTTTCATGGAGACCATTGCTTAGGACTTGGTTCGATGCTTATGCGTCTTAACCTTGATAAAGTGACCCATCCCATCCACTGTTATTATCCAGCGAGCGGCCAGGTCTATTTTGAGCGTTTACGCCATGGGACCATCTACCATCAAACGATTCAGATCATCGAACATCCGATCAAGAATGAAGGAATCGTGGAAGACAATGATCTCTTCCGCATTGAAGCCAGATTCCTAGAGCACGGTGTAGAAAACATCGGCTGGAGAATTACTGAAAAAGATGTACGCAAGTTTGATCGTGAAAAACTAGATATTGCGGGCGTCAAAGGGCCCAACGTGCGCATCCTCGAAGAAAAAGGGGAGATTGTAATCGATGGCAAGAAGATCCGCCTCGAAGACGTCAGTCACATGAAACAAGGCGATACACTCGCTGTTGTCATTGACACATTGCCCTGCGATCCCATTGTCGATCTCGCCCGAGGCGCTAAGCTTTTCTTATGCGAGAGCACCTATTTGGAAGCCCACAGAGATCTTGCGGAAAAACATCACCACATGACTGCAAAACAAGCTGCTGAGATTGCTAAAAAAGCGGGCGCTGAAAGACTCATTTTGACGCATTTTTCTGCGCGCTATCAAGACTCTGAGGATTTTGCCAAAGAGGCTAAACTCATTTTCCCCAATACCCAGGCTGCTGAAGATTTGAGGATTTTTTCTTTTTAAGAAGGAGTCAAATCGCGAGCGATGAGCTCGAGCTCTTGGACGAGGATTTGAGTATGCTCAGGATGAGCCGCAAATGTTTTGAGCATTTTCGCTAAGTCGGAATGCTCAGCCTGCTGCGACGGAAAATTCTGCAAGGCTTGAAGTAGTGTCATATTTTCTGTCAGAGAAGGAATGCTGAGAGACTGGTTCAAAATATTAGAGAGGATTTCGGCGCTGTCTTTTAAGTTTTCCCGGAGCATGGTTACCTCATTGTCAGCGCTTGTTCGACCGTTTTGTTCAATGCCATAGCAGTCTCATGAAAACCCTGAAGGAATGGGGTGTGTTCTGCAAGCTTAGGATCTTCTTGGACTTGCCGTAGCTGGTTTGCCAGCCCCAAGACAGAAGATTGCATTTCTTTGCAGAGAAGGGGCACGTTAACGCTCTTGGGAGCTGATGGTTCCAGCGGCGCTCCGCCTGAAGGCCCCGTGATCGCATCGCTCATCGGTATTTCCTTTTGGGATGTTTTCTTTTGTGAGAATGCCGCTTTTTGGGAGCAAGACTTTCTTCAGGTTCTGGATTATGGACAACTTTGGTTTGTGTTGGCCAGCCGGCCAGTGGAGGTATCTCTTTCATAGGTACTCACCTTTTCTTATGAGTGTAGCCTTAAAAAAATTATTTGTCAAATGGCCGAAGCTGATGGCTGATCACCCCTGCAGCTATGGCAAAAGCAGAGGCGACGTTGAGAGAGTTTTTAAACCCATAGAGAGGGATCTTAACGATGGCATCGCTTTGAGAAAGGAGCTCTTCTGACAGACCATATTCTTCATTCCCGAGCAGAAGTGTAAAAACAGGAGGGAAGGCAAAATCAAAGATTGAAGGAGCATCCGGGGCTGTTTCCAGGGCGATGAGGGGTCGGGGTAGATCGGAAAGGGATAAGGGTTGTTCGCAAGGAACCTTATCAAAGGTGCACATCGATGTTTTTTGCACCTTGGGGTTATCGATGAAGGGGGTAGTCTTGCCGAAGCAGACCTTGCCCAGGCGAAAGGCTTCGGTCGTCCGCAGAATGCTCCCGACATTGAAAGCAGAGCGCAAGTTGTCGAGATAGATCGCAAGCGGCAAATAGGGGGCGTCCGAAGGTGCGTCTGTTTGGTGGTACGGGGGAAAGAGCAGTCCATGCTCTTTCAGAGAAATTCTGGCTTTCTCCAGGTGAAGGTGGTACCTGTCAGATAAAGTGGTAAATTCTTTCACAGCCATGGGAGGCAATCCACACCAGCTTTCTACTTTCCTGTAGAGAGCCAAGGATCTAGCGTCCCTTTGTTCATGATAACTGCGGAGGAGCCTAGCAGCGGTTTTATGGCGAAACCGCTCTGAAAAGCGGAGGAACTCCCCCTCTGTCATGCTCTCTATCATTCAAAAACTCAGGTTTTTACAGCTTGGGTCGCAAAGTACTCATCGAGCTTTCCATCAAAAAGCCTTAAACGATTTTCTTCGAACGTAATGAGCTTGGTAGCGGTATTGCCAAGCAAATCCCTGTCATGGCTTGCAAACAGCACTGTGCCTTTGTAGTCTTGAAGCGCCCAAGAGAGAGCGGAGACAGCTTCCAAGTCGAGGTGGTTGTTCGGCTCGTCCATGATGAGGACGTTATAATTGCAGAGCATCAAACCCCCAATGATCAGACGAGCGGTCTCTCCACCAGAGAGATGGGAAATCGGCTTGAAAGCATCATCCCCGGAAAAGAGCATTTTGCCTAGGATGCTGCGAATATCCTGGTCGTAAACCCCTTCCCTTCTTTTTTTAAGCCAATCAAAGGCGGTCATGGAGCTTTTTTTGTCGATGACTTCAGAGTGGTTTTGGGGGAAGTAACCGATCTGTACTTGGTGTCCAAGTTCAATGCTTCCTGCGTCCGGCGCGAGGGCGCCAGCGAGCATTTTCAAAAGTGTTGACTTTCCCTTACCGTTATTGCCGATAATGCCGATCTTATCCCCTTTTTGCACTTCCAAAGAAAACTTGTGGATCACGCTTTTGCCGTCAAAGCCTTTGGAGATCTCACTCGTTTTAAATACGATTTGACCAGAGGGTTTTTCGGGAGGATAAAACCGGATATAGGGACGTTGGATGTTTGATTTTTTAAGCTCTTGGGGCTCCAGTCGCTCAATTTCACGAATGCGAGATTGCACCTGACTTGCGCGCGTACCAGCGCCGAACTTGGCGACGAACTCGCGCAGTTGGGAGACCTTCTTTTCTTTGGTTTTGTTTTCCAGCTCGGTTCTTTCTCGGACGGCAGTTTTGGCTACCAGCATGTTATCGTAGTTACCGGGGTAGATGATGATTGTTTCGTAGTCGATATCGGCGATGTGCGTGGTGACAGCGTTGAGGAAGTGCCTGTCGTGGCTGACAACGACAAGAACGCCTTTGTAATCGTGGAGGAAGCGCTCTAACCAACCGATCGATTCGAGATCGAGGTGGTTCGTCGGTTCGTCGAGCAACAGTGCTTCAGGATTACCGAACAGAGCTTGGCACAACATGACGCGGAACTGCATGTCTGTCGGGATGGCGTGCATTTTTTCTTGATGCAGCTCAGAGGGGATGCCCATCCCTGTAAGGAGGATCTCTGCGTCGGATTCGGCGTCATACCCATCTTCTTCATTGACGATCTCTTCCAGCTCGCCCAGGCGGATACCGACATCATCGGTCATTTCGACCTCATAGAGTTTGTCTCGTTCAGCGAGGGCATCCCACAGACGCTGATTGCCCATGATCACAACGTCGATGACTCTTTGATCGCGGAACTGCTCGATGTTCTGCTTCAAGAAGCCGACTTTTCTCGGCAGAGCGACAGACCCGCTCGTCGCCTCTTCCATTCCCATGACGATCTTGAGCAAAGTAGACTTGCCAGCTCCATTGGGGCCGGTAAGACCATAGCGGCTGTTGCGGTTGAAAGTGGCAGAGATGTCTTCGAACAGAAGGCGCGCGCCTACTTTTTTAGTGATTTTGTTTAAAGTGATCGTCATAAGTGATAAATTGAGTTAATGTGGTAATGAAATAGTATAGCAAAGCAGAGAAAGAGGGACAAGTACTATGGTGGCTTTTGAGGAGGGGGTTTCTAAATATTTGAACTACCTGCGCGTGGTTAAAAACGCCTCAGAGCATACTTTAAGGAACTATTCTCTCGACCTGGAAGGTTTTAAGGATTTTTTTGAATCCCAGGCGCCCCTGCAGGTTTCTGCCGTGGACAAACGTTCCATCCGGGCTTATTTGGCCTCTTTGGCCTCCAAAAATGCCTCAAAAAAGACAGTGCTCAGAAGGTTATCTTCCCTGCGTTCATTCTTTAAATTTTTGGTCAAAGAGCGCCTCATCCAGCACAACCCGCTCGATGAGATCGATAGCCCTAAACTCGAGAAAAAAATCCCTCCTTCTGTGACCTATGCAATGATCGAGAGGCTTTTTGCACAGCCGGATCTATCGAGTTATTTGGGTTTTCGGGATCGCTGCATCATGGAGCTTTTTTATAGCAGCGGGCTCCGCATCAGCGAGCTAGTTCAGCTCGATCGCAAACATTTCGATGAAAAAAATTTGCGATTGCGCGTTCTAGGAAAAGGAAAAAAAGAAAGAGTCGTTCCCATCACGAAGACTGCAGCAAAATGGCTACTGGATTATCTCAACCATGCAGAAAGATGCTGCGCTATCGATGACCATAAAGCGCAAGTGGATGAAGAGGCGATCTTTTTGAACAAATGGGGAACACGTCTCACAGTGAGATCTATCGATCGAAAGTTTGAAGAATATCTCAAACAAAGCGGGCTTGTAGGAAAAATCACACCGCACACCATCCGTCACACCATTGCCACTCACTGGCTTGAAAAAGGGATGGACTTGAAAACCATTCAAGTATTGCTAGGACACAGCTCGCTAGCTACAACTACAGTTTATACCCAAGTGTCTTCCCGTCTTAAGCGAGAAGTGTATGAAAAAGCGCATCCTTTGGAACTCTTTAAAAAGGAAACTGATCTATGAAAAGCATGTTTGCCATTTTGGCGGTGTTGTTTTTAAAAATTTGCAGTGTGAATGCCGGATGTATCCCAGAAAAAGTCCTCATATGCGGCGTATGCAAGAATGTGGAAAAGGCTGCACAAAACACCATGCAATCTGCAAAACGCTTAGGACAGCAATTTTTGGATTACAAGGTTGTCATTTACGAAAACAATTCGACAGATAGAACAAGAGAAATTTTTGAGCAGTGGGCAAAAGAAGATGCTCATGTTCTTTTCATGAGCGAAGATGTTCCCAAGAAGAAATTGGTCTCAGAAACCCAGATGAAACGGTCCAATCGCACGGAGCTCATTGCAAGAGCGCGCAACAAGGTGCTCGATATCATCATGCAAGACAAATACCGGGATTTTAAATATGTGGTTTGGGCGGACCTAGATTTTTTAGATCCATGGGATGTGGATGCTATTGTTAATACCGTTCTACACCCTGAACAGGAATGGGACGCTGTATTTGCCAATGGAGCTTATGATTTGTTTGCTTTGCGAGATGCGGAGTTTCCCATCGGCTTTGAGCTCATCGGCGATAGTTATTGGAATAGACTCGGTGAAATTAGTTCTAAGTTAACGCTGGATCCCAATGGCCCTTGGAGAAAAGTGTACTCTGCTTTTGGAGGCATGGGAATTTACAAAAGAGATTCGATCAAGGGATGCCGGTATTCAGGAGTGGTTACCAAGGATATGGAAAAAGAAGTGCTGCGATGGCTTGAGATCGCAAACATGGGAACCAATGTCTGTTTTTTGGAAGATTATAAACGGCTGCTCTCTTCTTCGCGCATCATCAATGTGATGATGGCCAGAATTACAAATCGAAAAGAGCTGCCGTCAGAAATTGGAGTCCGATTGAACAATGCTCATGGAATGGGAAAAGTGGTTTGGTTCTCCTGTACGCGTAAAAAAACGCTTCCATGGACATGCGAACACATTCCGCTGCATGCTTCTATGGCAATGAAGGGCCGTGATCGATTATTCATCAATCCTCGTTGGAGATCCCATCATCCTGTAGGTTTATCCGATGATACAATGGAACTAATTGTTTCTGAATCTACACGAGCTAAAGATGGAAAGCATGGTGACCATGGCCAAGATGGAGGACATGGTGGAAATGGCGGTTGGAGTAGAGGAGGAGATGGGGGTAATGGTGGTGATGCTGATTAGAATCTAGAAAAGATTAAGAACCTAATAGGTTCAAAGAGCAATTTTTAGATTTTCTGTTGTTGCATCAATGGCGATGGGATGAATTTTCTTTTTACGACTTTTGGATAACTTATCGAGACTAAGTTCATCATAAAGTGCTCTAAATTCTTTATCTTTGGCCTTGAGATAGTTCATCATGTATAGGCGGATATAAAGTTCAAGGGCTGGTGAAATTCCGTTTTTTGCATTTTCCCACTTTACAACTGCAACATGACTGACGCCGATAATTTTTCCAAATTCTGCTGCAGACATTTCCATATAATGACGAATGTAGCGGAGTTCCATTCCGGTTAAAGAGGTAGGTTTATGAACAAGTGCTTCTAAAACCACTCTTTGCAACGTTTCCATGTTGATATCGATTACCCATTGGCCCAATATTTTTTTCATGGGGACATTGATTAACTTAATGGGTATTCCCAAACCGTCATAAATAAAAGTAGACTTTTTCTTGTTCTTCATGACTTTCTCTTGGTTATTTTTATCGCAGTAACAATTACCATTTCTTCTACAAACGCGACAATGATTCTTAGGTCAATCCCATCAAACGTTTTGCCTCTAATTGCATATTTCCACGTTTGTTCTTTCAGTGCAAAACTAGAGTATTTTTCCTCGTGGTGTCCATTCTTTAAAACATACAGAATTTCTCTTAAAGAAATGGATCGTTCTTTTTGTCTTTGGAGAGCGTGAGTACTAATCCTATAGGAGTGCCGTGCGATATGCTCTTTTGCTTTTTGTACTGGATCAATAGGATGTTTCTTCACTTGTTAGCCAGCGCTCATCTCTCTTCTTTTAGATTGTAACATTCTTACTGTTTTTAATGCAGCAAAAATTTAACTATATAAAGTTAAGTGGTTTGCGATCTTCGGTGGCTTTAAGGAATCAAAGCAGACTGTACATCCATATCCACGGGAGATCCCACCATCCTTGAAAAATCCCACTCTAAATATTCTTGATCGCATGCTGGCTCATCATTGGATCCTGCATGCGCAATCCAAACTTTCAGTTCAGAAGGTTTAAAAATCGCGTTGTGGAGGTTGGATTCTCTGGCAACGGGTCGTTTGACGATATCGATGAGAGATTGTTCGTCGATCGAGCCATAGTGCGCAAGGACGCGATCTATGAGGATGGGATAGCGCTCAGGATGAGGAAAGCCTGTTAATAATAAGCAATCTTTAGGCTGCTGTCTAAAGAGCAGAGCAAGTCTTGAGTCATTTTCAAAGAGAAGAATTTGGTAGGGAGTGTTTTCTAAAGCGCAGCCATTAAGAATAAATTTGTCATGATCGCCATTTGGAGCATAATTTTTGGGCAGCTGAGAGGGAGCCATTAGAGCATAAGATTGACCCATTTCAAAGTAGCGCAGCTGGCTTGCTGTGGCATAAACACCGACGCACTCATTTGTTTTGCCGTCAGAGAAGACGTAGTAATACTCGCATGTGCGGGGAGAATTGTTCAGGATGGTCTTTGCCTCTTCGATAGAAGTTGCTTTTTCTAAAATTTCTCGGAGCAAAAAGGACATGGGGATGCCCTGCCAGGATCCGTAGCCAAGGCCTCCGATTTCACCGATCGCAATTTTTTGCTGGTTCATTCCAGTGACAGTTCCAATGAATCCCGCGTAGCTGACGTTGATGAAGGGGATGGCATTGTCTGGTTCTACAACTTGTAAAACGGCGGTAGACTGGAGATTTTTTCCGACAGAGTAGTCGAGGACGCGAACGTGGTAAAGCTCGCCATTTTTGGAAGCATCGCCAGAGACAGCAATACCGCTGCAGTGAAACATTTCAGGAAAGAGGTTGATCGCAACAATTTTTTCAATGGGGATACCTGATCCATCTGAGAGGCCCTTCATTTCTTGTTTGAAATGATCGGGAACAAAGGACATGAGTGTGCCAATATTTTTGCTAAACTCTTCAACTCTTCCTGGAACTGGGGAATTTGTTTTTGCTTTGTCGATGTAGGTGGAGATATTGCGCTGAATTTGATCTTTGAGAAGAACGCCATGTTGGTAGCCTCTTTCATAGGGAGAGCCTTTGAGGTGCAGGATGTATTGCCCCTGCTGCTGCTCAAGAGAGCCGTTTCCTTGAGTGGTTATGGGGTCAGAAAAGATAGGGGATGTAGAAGAGAGAAGAAAGAGGAAGAATGCGCTGACTACAGTTTTCATGAGAGACTCCCGTGTGAGGTAGCAAAAAAAACTGGGGAAGCGATAAGCCGGATTCTGTCGTTGAGCAATCATTCGTCTAGGGGTCTTGTCGCCAAGACCCTCAAGCGTTATTTGCAAAAGCCCTGCGGAGAACAGTTTTTGACCTTTGCATCTTGCTTCGGATAGGGTTTATAACGCCTTGCATCTCTGCAAGTGCGGCTCATTCACAAAATGAGCATTTTCAGCCTGTCTGATCGTTAAATCAGCGGAGTGTTTTCTGTTACACTTTCCGTAGCCTTGCGGCCCCCAGTCTTTCACTGGTATCCTCTCCTGCGAAGTCCAGACTTTCCTCTCCTGCAATATATGTGCAGCAGCGATTGCCTGCTTTCCCCAAAAATTATGCGCTAGCGGTCACGCGGCGGCGGCGGCGCTTGGTTGCGACGACGGAGTCTTCAGCGACGCTTTCTTGCCAGTAGTGGATGCGGGAGCAATGTTCGCAGAAAACAATGTTTTCTCCCTTTCGCACTAGGTTTTCGTGTTGCGCTGTCAGAACGATGTGGCAGCCGCTGCATGTGCGGTTTTCGATTGGAACCACGACGCGATCTCTTTTATTGCGAAGAAGTCTATCATAAATTTGCAGCGTGCTTGGATTTGCCTTAACTGCAAGGGCGTCGCGCTGTTCTTTGAGAGTAGCCCCTTCTTCGTTGATGAGTTGGATGCTCGAAGTAATTTCTTTTTCTAAATTCATGCTGCTTGCTTCAGAGCTCTTGAGGCTTTCTTTGATTTTGGCGAGCATTTCTTCTTCTGCAATGCGCTTGTCGACGAGGTCAGAGACTTTTTGTTCGATGGCGATGCGCTCTCTTTCAGCTTGAGTCATCGCTTGATTCAAGGCGTTAAACTCATCTGCTTTCTTGATGTTAGACTGATCAGTTTCCAGCTTTTTGATCTTAGCGTTAATTTCTTGGATTTTCTGTTCTAAAGTCTGGATGTTTTTCCCAAGTTCTTCGATCTCAGTTTCTTTATCGCGTGTTTGGGCATGCAGCTCCGTGCGCAGTTCTGAGATTTGCTGCAGTTCCTTTTGTCTTTCTTTTCTTACGCGCATGAGACGGATCATCTTCATGTCGAGATCTTGAATGTCTAAAATTTCCTTGAGATCGTCTAGCATGGTTTTCTCACCTGAAAATATGAATACTGAACCAATAGCTTAAGTCTAAAGTCAATATCGCTTCAAGGAAAATCGATGAAGCTTTAATCTGAATTTTCAGATGTGTAGTATTTGAGGGAGGAGCCGATGGGTCCATGTATAGAAACAGAGGCCAGTACCGATGGTGATTTGGATAGGGGGTGTAGGATGTCGCATTTAGATAAATATTTTAATAAAGTAGCCGCGGAAAAGAGAACCAAAGCCGCAATTGCCTACATGGCAGCGCTCGATCACATCCAATCGGAATATCCGCTCATCGAGCAGAAAATTATTCAAGAGCTTAAGGATCAACGCTCCTATTTAAAACTGATCGCCTCGGAGAACTTTTCCTCGCTCGCTGTTCAGCTGGCTATGGGCAACCTGCTGACGGATAAATATGCCGAAGGGGTGCCTTTTAGGCGATTTTATGCGGGCTGCGACAATGTCGATTCGATCGAAGATGCTGCTGCGGCGGAAGCTAAAAAATTATTTAACTGCGACCATGCTTATGTGCAACCCCATTCTGGCGCTGACGCCAACCTTGTGGCCTTTTGGGCGATGCTGGTCTATCGGGTGCAAAACAAGGAAGTGGAGCGCCTCGGTAAAAAAACGATTGATGAGCTCACTCCCGAAGAATACGAAAGTGTAAGAAAGCTCCTTGTCAATCAAAAGGTCATGGGGATGTCCCTGAACTCAGGGGGACATTTGACCCATGGGTATCGTCATAATATTTCTGCAAAAATGATGCAGTCCGTTCCGTATGAGATCAACCGCGAGACGGGACTTTTAGATTACGCGCAGCTTGCAGAGCAGGTGAAAAAAGAAAAGCCTCTGATCTTGATTGCTGGCTATTCCGCTTATCCTCGCCTGATCAATTTTGCCAAGATGCGAGAGATTGCGGACAGCGTAGGAGCCATGTTCATGGTCGATATGGCGCATTTTGCAGGTCTTGTCGCAGGAAAAGTGATGAAAGGGGAATACGATCCCATTCCTTATGCCCATATAGTGACCACGACCACCCATAAAACCTTACGGGGCCCTCGCGGCGGCATGGTGCTTTGCCAGCAGGAACTCAAAGAAGTCGTTGACAAGGGTTGTCCGATCGTGCTCGGCGGGCCTCTTCCCCATGTGATGGCAGCAAAAGCCATTGCCTTCAAAGAAGCCAACACCACGGCTTTCCAAGATTACGCCCATCAGATCGTGAAGAATTCCCGCGCACTTGGGACACATTTGACCCAAAAGGGAGTCAAACTGACCACGGGAGGGACAGACAACCACCTCATGGTCTTCGATGTCTCTTCGACTTTTGGTATTACAGGACGCCAAGCGGAGTTAGCTCTGCGAGAGGCGCATTTCACAGTCAATCGCAACAGCCTTCCCTTTGACACCAATGGCGCATGGTTTACTTCCGGGGTCAGAATTGGAACTGCCGCGGTGACGACACTGGGGATGAAAGAACCTGAGATGGTCGAGATTGCAGATAGCATGGTCGAACTTTTACAGAATGTTAAACCAGCCTTAGATGAAAAAGGACCGGGTTTTAGCCGCTCGAAAGTAGATATCGATCCCACAGCTTTAGCTTCCGTACAAAAAAGAATAGGGGCTTTGCTAAGCGCCTATCCTCTCTACCCCGAACTAGTGATTGACTAAAAGCAGTAGCACAACAAAAATAATGAAATAAAACCGAGGTTCAAATGCCATTTCGTAATGAAGAAGAAACACCAGCCAATAAGAAAGCGGTCATTAGCATTCTAGAGGACAAAATCGATGAGACGTTGCTCAAATCGCGACGCATTTTCTTGTCAGATGCCGTAGACCACAACACTGCTAGAGAGATCATCCGCAAACTTTGGTACCTCGAATCGATCGATCCTGGCAAGCCTATTCTCTTTGTCATCAATTCTCCAGGCGGCTCTGTCGATTCTGGTTTTGCGATTTGGGATCAAGTTAAAATGATCACATCGCCAGTGACAACGCTTGTCACCGGTCTTGCAGCTTCGATGGGATCTGTTTTGAGCCTTTGCGCTGCTCCTAAGCGCCGTTTTGCGACGAAAAATTCTCGCTTCATGATCCACCAGCCAAGAATCAATGCAATGATTCCCGGGCAGGCGACAGATCTAGAAATCCAAGCGAAAGAAATCTTGAAGACAAGAGAAGCCCTCGTTGAGATTTATATGGAAGCGACTGGAAAAAGCGCCAAAATCATCGATAAAGCCATTGACCGCGATACGTGGTTCAGCGCTCAAGAGGCGTTTGAGTTTGGACTCCTCGACAAGATTGTAAGTTCGTACAAAGATCTCGCTTAAAATGACCATTCCTTTTTGGAAATATCACGGGGCAGGCAATGACTTTATTCTGCTTGATTTCACAAAGTCCGCGCCCTCCCTTGATATTTCGTCTTTAGCCCGCAAGCTTTGCTCACGGCGCCACAGTATTGGCGCCGATGGAGTTTTGGTTTTATGCCCATCTCTGAAAGCTGATTTTCGCATGCGCATTTTTAATGCCGATGGCAGCGAGCCGTCGATGTGCGGAAATGGAATACGTTGTCTTGCAAAGTATATTTTCAACAGAAGGCCTGATCTTGCTGAGGTCTCGATCGAGAGTCCTCATGCGGTTCATAAGTGCAGACAGTATGAAAGCGAGGTCGGTGTTCAAATGGGTATCCCTTCTGTTCTTCATTGGCAAGTGCCGTTTGAAAATAAGGAGCTGTTTGTGGTCCACACGGGAGTTCCCCACGCGGTACTCTTTGTAGAAAAATTGGACGACGTGGAAGTGAATGATTTAGGAAGAAAAATCCGATTTCATCCCCAATTTTCACCAGAAGGAGTAAATGTTAATTTTGTGACAATTACGCCAGAAAGACAAGTGGCCCTTCGCACCTATGAAAGGGGAGTGGAAGCTGAAACCTTGGCCTGTGGGACGGGAGCTGCAGCGGCGGCATTTGTGGCTATGAAGCTCGGGTATGGATCATCTCCAGTGAGCATTTTAACGCGTTCTACATTTGATTCTTCAGAGATTGCTTATGAGCAGCAGATGCGATTCTTGTTCTCCCAGGATCAGCTGGAAATGATCGGGGGAGCCGAAGAGGTGTTTGAAGGGGCAATTGACTTAAGTGTACTCTTTCCAACTTAAGCTCTAAATATTTTTACCGCAAAAAATCAAATTTTCGTTAAACTTGTACAAAATTCGGTGAAAATACCTAGAGCAATGAAAAAAAATAAACATATTGGTTCCAATTTCGATGATTTTCTCAGAGAAGAAAAGATGCTTGAAGAAATAGAAGAAATCGTTACTAAGAGAATTTTCGTTTTTCAAATGCAAAAGCGACGAAATCTGAAATCGCAGACAGACTCTAAATAGCTCAATGCCCTCGATGTTTTTCTTTTCTCTTTTCTTGCTTCAGATCAAATTGCTTATCTTTGTAAGCTTGTTTTTCTGCGCTGCTTAATTTTTGCCTAGCCTTCTTGTTTTTCTCAATCTCTTCTCGCATGTAGTCTTGTGCTAAAGTGGAAGGCTTTGAGGATTCTTTCATCCGCTCCATTTCACGGCGGATTTCTCGTTGCACCCTTTGAGGGTTCATCCGTTTGATTTCAATGTGTAAATTTTTGGGTTCTCCAAATTTAAGTTCAGAGTAGTGGTTGAGGATGAATTCATGCACCTCGGGGTCGGAGGGTTCAGCGCCAAAAATATGCCTTGCAACCGCATAGCCTTCTTTATCGGTGCGTTCGAAAACTCCTACCCAAAAACGCTTTTCATAGAATATGGTCGCTTTAATTGTAGCCATGTTAATTCGTCGTTATTATGTGATTTCAGACAATAATAGATCTTATAGAAGGGTAGGCTTTGGATCAAATCATTTCTTGCTTTTGAGGCCTGGGTTCTTATTACTTTCTGACTAAGACTGGCCTTTTGTTGTAATTATTATTTTAATAAAACGCCATAATATTTTACATAAATAGCTTATATTTAATTGATTATGCTTTTCGTTGTCGGGCTTTATTGAAAATAATTTAATAATGACAATAAACATTAAACAATAATATAATTATTATTGAATATTTAGTGATATATAAAACCATTTTAATAGGTAACATATGAATCCAGTAACAAACACTTTTTGCAGCCAGTGTAATAACGCGCTTCTTTGTGGGAAAAACCCTCCTGAAGTTAAAGAGAGGATCGGTCGGTGTTTTAATAGTGTAAGCTCTCGGCCACATACCCCCAGTACTTGGCTCTACAACGGACGAAAACAGCAAAATATATGCAAAATTGACGAACATCGTCTGATCCCAGAATACATGCAAAAACACCCGGAAAGAAAAAAATATATTCTAGTTGAGATGGGTGCAGGTGATTTTTCTTGGGGGAAATCGATTGCAAAAACCATTAATGAATACATCGTAATGAAGCAGCTTCCCAATGATATCTCAGTCACTATCATCAGCACACGGGCAGAGGAAAACAAAGATGATGAATACGCAATATGCCAAGAGCTCGCGTATGGTGATTATCGTCTTCCAACCAAAAACTGCATTTTGCTCAATTTAGGTCTCTTTAAGATTGAAAACTTGTTTGAGGCCTTCTCAACAAAAGAAGCAGAGTTAAAGGCAAAACAAGCAGAATTAGAGAGCAAATTAAATTGCACAATAGACATAGACCTCAATGTTATAGGCAAAGTGGATTTCATTTTTTCCGCATGGACTGTGCGTCATTTCGTCGATGGCCCTAGCGCCCTTGAGCAAATGTGCCATTGTCTTCGCCCTGGAGGAATGTATTTCGGGGACGGATTTTTCTTCGCTTATGAGAATCAATCCGTCGTCCCCCATCCCAACTATGAAGAGGCAAACCGAAATATGGTGAAGCTTTTGTCCGATGCAAAAGTAGACTTTGTCATGAACATGTGTGATGAGGGTCGTTCTCTCAATCATTTTGTAATTAAAAAGGGAACCAATTGTGTTCATTTTCCATTGGAAAATAAAACTCTCCTAAAGGTTGGCGAGGCCTATTGCGCCTATTCAATGTGCATCCCCCAATTCAAGGGTGATTATATCGAAAATGATCTCTTCAATATGCCAAAATATTACTTTCAATTATATGGCAACAGCAAGGATCTCTTTAATGAGATAGCGCCCTATTATTATGATCAAAACTCTCGAGACTCTCGGGCTTATTTTCAACCTCTACTACTCGACAAACAGTTAGAAAACAAGTGTCTTGCTAAGGCTATTCTAGCGATCGATGCTTGCGGAGGGTATCTGGGGATCGTTAGTGGAGGGTATCTGAAAGATGCTCCTGATTTGAACAAAGAGTATCTCATCGGTATGAATCCCCCACTTTTAATGAACCCTCTTAGTTTATGCATTTTTAGGAATAACAAGAGAGGGTTCAATATGATTCTAGAAAAAGACCCCGATTGCTTTTCTTATATCACTAGCGACGGCAATACTCCTCTTCACATTGCAGCCATGTACGACAAAGAAGGATGGTTCGCAGGGGCGCTGATTAAAGCGCTGGAAATAAACGATTCTTCTATGGCCCCAAACAAGCAGGGAAAAACCCCGCTAGATCTTGCTCGTGAGAATAATAACGAAAAGGTAGTAGAGCTGCTTAATAACGTTAATAAATAAAATAATGAAAAACAGGAAATTATATGAACAGAACAGATTGTAAGTCAATTGTTGCAAGAAATCCTAGCTGCGGACTTCCTGAGTTTCTAGGTTGCGGGCTTCCAGGTGCGAATGGGGATATAAACACACGCATTATCATTTTATGTGATAGCCGAACTCTAATGTGTCTGAAGGGGGTTAGTTCTGAATTCAATAACTTTCTGTCAAATGGTTGTTTTGAAATCATTTTCAATATCCAGCATCCTCATTTAGTGCCATATAAGCATATATTTAGCAATTTACGCTCTAGTAACCCTGACAAATGCTGGATGATTGCCTGTTGCTATTTTTCAGAAAGATCTAAGCAACTGCCTTCTCATTTATATCAAGAGGGAGCTAAACCTTTGGAATTAGAACTTGAATTACAATCAAAAGGCCTGGAGATGCAGATTAAGAAGATCTGCGGCTCAGGTCGTTATGATCAAGATCCTAATTCCGCTCTCAGCAAAGCTCTGCAAGCCGATCTTGAACATAACAGGCTTTGTGAACACATATGGTCAAGTTGCATGCAGCAAATTAATAAAAGCTATGCGGATATAACATTACGGGACTGTGTTAACACTATATTTGGGTTAAATATGCTCATAGGGTGTGAAATGATGTGGGCGGGCTTCCGAGACTCCAATTTTCTGAAGCAAAAATTGCATGAACTGGAATCAACTCAAAGTCTTGTTCTTTGCGATTTGCATTTTTTGAAAATTTTTTCCACAGCTAAATTTTATGATAGCAATGCTTATGAGTGCCAATTTTTCTCACAACCAATTTATTACAGTGCTTCAGGCGAAAAACGCCTAGGAGGATTAGCATATGTGGAACTCTATAATATACATCTTCAGCCTCTCATCGAAGAGCACTATGAAGTAGTAGAGCTCGAAGACGCATGCATGCATCATCTGCGCTTACAGAATTGTGTGGCACTCATTCAAAATATCAATGATGGATTTGAAGACGCAACATCGAATACTCTTGCTTGTATCGCAGAAACGATTAATGCATTGCCGTATCGATGGAAAGCACATGTTTGGCAAGCGTTGTACAATCAGTGTGCACAAGGGATGAACGAAGATCGTTGGTCTGAAAATCATTTTCCTGAATATTTACCAGAATTAGAATTCATTTTAAATGAAATTATAAAGGATTTCCATCATCGTTTATTAAATTCTTTGTTCAAAGAATATGCATAAAAAAGAGCGTTATTCAGAACAACAGTAGTAATGCCTTTTATTTACGTTTAATGTATAAAAAATGATTGCATTGTTTAATAAATAAAGTTGCGATATAAAATATAATTAATAAAATTAAATAATAAGACTTTATGAACAGGGTAGACTGTAAATCAATTGTTGCAAGAAATCATAATTGTAGAGTTCCTGAATTTCAAGGATCTGGATTTCCAGGAGCCAATGGAGATATAAACACACACATTATCATTCTATGTGATGGCCGTACCCTCGTGCGTTTGAAGGGGGTTAGTTCTGAATTCAATCACTTTCTAACAAATGGCTGTTTTGAAATTATCTTCAACATACAGCATCCTCATTTAGTGCCATATAAGCATCTATTTAGCAATTTACGCTCATCTAATCCTGATAAATGCTGGATGATCGCCTGTTGCTATTTTTCAGAAAGATCCAAGCAACTGCCACAGCCTTTGTATCAAGAGGGAGCGGCTCCGGTGCTTAAACCTTTAGAATTAGAACTGGAATTACAATCAAAAGACCTGGAAATGCAGATTAAGAAGATTTGCGGCTCGGGTTATTTTGATCAAGATCCTAATTCTCCTCTCGGCAAAGCCAGGCTAGCCTATGAGGAACATCGCATAGTTGGTAACCAAATATGGTCACGTTGGGAAATGGAAGAAGTTCGGAAAAAAAGTTATTCAGATAGAACATGGATGGATTGTGCTCAGGCTACATGTGGGTTAAGTATATTTATGGGACATGCAATGAGGGGTATGGTGATGAGTGTGGTAAGCGACCTACTCCAAGGCACCCTTGGCTTAGCGTGGAAATGGCAGCAACTGACAACGGCTCAAGGTAAGGTTCTTTGCGATTTGCATTTTTTAGAAAATCTTCCTACAGCTAAGCTTTGTGATAGAAATGGTTTTGAATGTCAGTTTTTCTCAATGCCATGTAAATACTATCCTTCAGAAGAGATACTTGGAAGGGTTTTAGCAAATGCACATCTCTATAAAAAACATCTTCAGCCTCTTATTGAAGAGCACTATGAAGTAGTAGAGCTCGAAGACGCTTGCATGCATCATCTGCGCTTACAGAATTGTGTGGCACTCATTCAAAATATCAATGATGGATTTGAAGAAGCGTCATTGGATGCTCTAGCTTCTATTGCAGAAACGATTAATGCATTGCCGTGTCGATGGAAAACACGTGTTTGGCAAGCGTTGTACAATCAGTGTGCACAAGGGATGAACGAAGATCGTTGGTCTGAAAATCACTTTCCTGAATATTTGCCGGAATTGGAATTCATTTTAAGGGAAATTATAAAGGATTGCCACCATCGTTTATTAGGTTCTTTATCCAAAGAATACTCGCAAAAGTAAGAATTATTTAGAACGTCAGAGGTAATGTTCTTTTCCTGTTTTTTCCCCCATTGCAAAGTTAATCCCATAGGCGCATGCTAGTCTACAAGGAGGAGTCTCTTTTTGAGACCTCTCCTTCTGATTTTTATTTAAAAAGGTTGCATGACACCGTCTCCGTTCTCAAAAAAGGACACTACTCAGGGCAGAGCTTTGCTAAAAGCTGGCAAGGTAGCGCAGGTGCTTTTTTCTGAGGGGACCTATCAGGTGGAGGTTGCCGATGGGAAGGAGAGCTTTTGGCCTTTTTTGCAATTGGATGATGAGGGGAATATCCAGGATTCTTTCTGCAGCTGCAGGGAGGCGGAAAAAGACAAGTCCTGCCGCCATTTAGCCGGCGCCTTTGAAAAGATATTCCACGGGTTTACCTCGCCGCTGCACGTGCGCTTTCGAGACTCTTTGTGGAACCATTTGTGCCTTTTGTCGAGCAGAAGGCACGGCTATGAATCTTCCGTACTTAAGCCCAAGAATCAAGGCTATGAAGCCAAATCATCGACGGGCAAACTTCTTTTTTCTGTCAAAGGCGTAGGTGCCAAAGGACAAAAGCGGCTCAAAGAGCTTTTGTTCAACCGGGTTATAGAGACAGAAGAGACATCTCTCAAATTCTCCAACCTGCCCCCGGAAGAGCTTTCTTTGTGGAGAGAAGGTAGGCCAAGCGATTTTCTGCAATACGAGCTTTCTTTTTGGTCCGATCTTGCTAAATGGATGATGGCCATGCAGGAAGAGGGCGATAAGTATAAGCTGGAATTTGAGGGGGAAAAGGGAGCCTTGCCCCAATGGATCCACGTGCGTTTTTCTACGCTTGAGCTTAGCTTTTATATCGCAGAGGCAAACTGGCCCCAAATCATCCCTGCTTTGAGCACGGTGAAATCACCGCTTCCTGTGCATGAATTTCAAGACTATAAAATCAAGGCGATCCGCTACGACATCAAAAATCGCGTGCTCAAAATTGAAAAGGCTCCTCTTCCACAAGGAGCGTCGCAAAAAGCCAAAGCAGAGGAGTTAACCGGCATCGAAGTGGGCCAGTGGCTGTTTGTTCCCAAAAAAGGTTTTTTGCCTCAGCGGATAGATCCGATTTTCAAGCAGGGGGAGATTTCTAAAGAACATATCGGTTCTGTGCTTCAGAAACACGCACCCATTCTTCAAAAGCATCTGGTGGGTGAGAACATCCAATTAGGGGGGATCAAAGCCCAGTATCACGTTCATTTCGATGCAGAAAACAATTTGCATATCGCCTGCTATGTCTTTGAGAAGGGCGACTTGCAAAAGCCCGATTCTACTTATTTCGGCCCTTGGGTCTACGTTCAAGGCAAAGGGTTTTATCTTTTGGAAAACCTGCTGTTTGAGGGAGTGGAGAAGGTTATCCCTAAAGCAAAGATGAATGACTTTATCAATCGCCATCGGGTTTGGCTCGGGGGATTTGAAGGGTTTCATACTCATGTTTTTACTCTTGAGTCCAGCCTTCATTACTCCGTGTCCAAAGAAGGCGTTTTGCATTTTGAAGCCGCCATTGAAATGATGGACCAAGCGGAGGGGCTCGTTGACTTTGGCGAGTGGATTTATCTCAAAGGCAAAGGATTTTTCGCCAAGAAGATTGGTAGAAGCGGAGCGCTGATACAGCCGGGGTCATCGATTCCAAAGGCAGACATTCCCACTTTCATCCGCGGACATCGCGATGAATTAGAGGCGCTTCAAGGCTTTTTTGCGAGTAGATTGCCGCTAGACAAAAGCGGCCTTGAGATCTTTTTGAACGAAGAGGGAAAGATTGTTGTTCGTCCGCAATTTACGTTTGTGCCTCCCTATAAAGCAACGCAGGTCGAGACTTTTGGAGAATTCACCTATGTGAAAGGGGAAGGTTTTTTTGAGATCCCTTATGAAAAAAGAGTTCCTGAAGATTACATCAAAGAAACAGTGGTCTCTGCTTCCGACGAACCTTATTTTGTCCTGCGTGAGCTCGATGCTTTAGGACCATGCATCACCTCTTTGTCTGGGCCTTTGACAAAGCCTAGAAAATTGCATCTCAAGACACTTAAGCTGAAAAAAAGCGGACGTAGAAAAGCCGTCGACTGGCTCTTTGAAGGAGTCTTTGAGACAGAAGTGGGAACAGTAGATCTCTTCGACATCTGGCGAGCAGTGCAGGACAATAAGCGCTATCTCTTTTCTCCCGCTGGGCTTCTTTTGCTCAAACATCCCAGATATAACTGGCTGAAGACGATTTCGAAAAACCGTTGGCTCAAAGAAGGCAAGCAGCTGCGCCTCACAACGATGGAATGGCTGCGCCTTACAGCATTTGAAGATTTAAGATCTCCCGCTGGCAAAACCAAAGAAGACGTAGCAACAAATTCTCTCATGCAGAAGCTCACCTCATTTCAAACGGACCAGCCCATTGACCTCACAGGTTTTAAAAGTGATTTGCGCTCTTATCAAGAGATGGGTGTACGTTGGCTATGGTTTCTCTATTTGCATGGCCTTTCTGGGCTTCTTTGCGATGAAATGGGCCTTGGGAAAACACACCAAGCGATGGGACTTATTGCTGCGGTGCAGAACCAAAATAAAGTGCTCGAGGAAGAACCAAGCGCAGATGAGACAGCCATTCCTCAGCCAAGCGGCAAGATCCTTGTGATCTGCCCCACATCCGTTGTCTATCACTGGGAAGAGTTGCTCAAGAACTTTCTACCCAATGTACGCGTTCTGGTGTTCTACGGCATCAGCCGCAACCTGGCGAAATTTGAAGCCAATGCAGACATTCTACTGACCTCTTATGGGATTTTGCGCAGTGAGCGTCAGGAGCTGTCGAAAATTCCCTTCGAGATCGCCATTTACGATGAATTACAAATTGCCAAGAACGCGCAATCGCAAACGCATAAAGCGCTCAAGAAAATCAATGCGAATATGTACCTGGGTCTTTCAGGAACACCCATTGAAAACAGGCTTCTTGAGTTGAAAGCGATCTTCGATGTCGTCGTTCCCGGCTATCTGCCCCAAGAAGCTCAGTTCAAAGAGCTCTTCGTCAATCCGATTGAAAAAAATCAAGACGCTGAAAAAAAACACCTGCTTTCTAAATTGATCAAGCCTTTTATCCTGCGCCGGAAAAAATCAGAAGTGCTCTTGGAGCTGCCAGAAAAGATCGAAGAAATTTCCTATTGCGATCTTTCCGATGAGCAAAAGCAGCTCTATACGAAGACATTCCTTCTGCATAAGGAAGCGCTTATCAAGGATCTTGAAAGTGGCGACAAACCAGTGCCCTATCTGCATGTCTTTTCACTGCTCTCTTCTCTTAAGCAGATTTGCGACCATCCTTGTTTGATCAGCAAAGACTACAGCGAGTTTCAAAAGCACAAATCGGGCAAGTGGGACCTCTTTGTTGAACTCTTGCAAGAAGTGCGCGACAGCGGACAGAAGCTCGTCATTTTCTCTCAATATCTCAACATGCTCGACATGATCGAGACCTATCTAAAAGAAAACAAAATTGGCTATGCGGGGATTCGCGGATCGACGCGCAACCGCAAAGAACAGCTTGAGAATTTTAAAAAGGATCCTCAATGCGAGGTCTTCCTCGCTTCTTTGCAAGCTGTCGGCGTCGGAGTCGATCTTGTATCTGCATCGGTGGTGATCCATTACGACAGGTGGTGGAATCCCGCAAGAGAGAACCAAGCGACAGACCGGGTACACCGCATCGGACAAAACCGCGGCGTCCAGGTCTTTAAGCTAGTCACCAAAGGTACCATTGAGGAACACATCCACCGTCTCATCGAGAAAAAGCTGACCCTGGCCGAAGGGGTCCTGGGCTTCGATGAGCAAGACCAGATCAAGGGCTTAGATCGCGATGAGCTGCTCAAGCTTCTATGGCTTATCAACAAAGACGTCGAGTCTAGTTAAATTAAAATTAATTTTTTACGTGAATGTTTTTAATGCATTTATAATCCATTAAAAATCAATGGCTTATGTACGACTGTTGTTTATTTTTAAATTTAATTATATGTTTCGTGAAATTCAATATTACACTATAATTAAAGCATTAATATTAATAGTAATCTTTATTGTTTAATGTAAATTAAAATAAATATTTTAAAAGGAGAGATATGACGTATACAACATCAACAACCATGACCTGCTCAACAACAGGTCTAACAACAGTCACTGATGCAAATGTATTAACGGAGAGTTCAAGCCAAACAAACCAGCCAAATAATATCTGTGAAAATGTATTTTCCTCGAAAACATTGGCGGTTATTAAAAATGATGAAAGTCAAAATGCTAAAATAAACTCAATTTTCACTGAATCAATGATAACGGGGCTCTCTTTCGAGTCTTTGCCAAATGAGATAGTATTTAGAGTCGTTATTTTTATAAATGGAGATTATAATTCATTTAATGCTCTTGCTTTTACGTGCAAAAAAATGTGTTCCTTTGCGCTTTCTATACCTTTATTGGATCGGGTTGCGATGACGAAGAAATATTATGAAGGGTTATTTCAAGCTGAACAAAAAGCGATCTATGAGAGATTAGTTCTATTGGAAGGACACATGGATCAAGTTAATGAGAAAAAACAGCAGATGTTTAGAATTCTCGAACTACAGGAAGTTGTTGTCGAGCGACAGGTAGCTGTTTTAGAAGCAGATGAAGAAAATGTTGCGGCCGTTCGCACGACTCTCTCTGCTGTTAACGAGGCTCGCTCTGCTGTTAGCGAGGCTCTCTCTACCACGACTTATGATGAGCTTGATGAACTTAAACAAATGAGAGTGTTCGACAGCTTCGATCTTGACCCGAGCTCTTGTGTCTCTAGTTCACATGAAGCAGACAATCTTTGGTTTCTAGGGGGCCAGGTTCTGTTGCTTTCTAAGGAATTGGAGAATCTTCTAGATGAGCATGCAACGTTTGTTCAGATGTCCGATGATGACATTCTTATAGGTGGTACGTTCTACGAAGCGCAACAAAAAATAATAAACGTCGATGCATTTGCATCAAAAGAAGCTAATAAAATGAATGATCTGTATTTCGAGTTAGGTGAAAAATGACTTCAACAACAAGCACAACAACAACTTGTCCAGTTACCTCGGTAACTTATGCAGGTGAAAAGACCATACAGACCGGGGAGATCAATGTATCCAAAACCTCGAGTATTCAGGGAAGAACCTTGTCCTGCAGCTGTGATCTATGTCAACCTCGTAAAGGTGTTTTTGAGCCGATTTTCTTGCGCTGTATATTCGACGATGTGAGTGCTTGCGTTGGACTGACTAGTACGAATAAGGCTCACCATTCATTTCAGCAAAGGTATCTGACTAAAGAAAGGTTGCTGCAGCTATGCCCCCAATTAGTTCTTCCTAATGAGATGGATATACAATCATCTCTAAAAATATTTCATCTCTATTCGAATTCGCAGAATTGTTTTCCATTTAGTTTTGATAAAGGAGAAGCTACTGTCTACTCTGTGGATCACCAAAAAAACATTCAGATTGAGATATTGAAATGTCAGTTCGAAGATGCGGGGCACATAAGTTTTACAGCTTATGATTGTAATACTCCCAAGGAAATAAGATATATAGGATCCATGTCAATTACCTTTTTAAGAAATCATGAAGATGGCAGATTCGGTAGCCAAATGACGGGATTTGATGAATGCTGCGAATTTGGTTATTATTATGGTTTGGAAAAAAACGCACATAAAGTTAACGAAATAGCTGTAACTTGGATTGAATCCAAAAATAACACAAAATACAAAGGAGTTGGCACTGCTCTTATGCAGGCTGCGATGGAATACAGTTATTCCAAAAATTGTGAAGGACGCGTTCTGCTGAAATCTCTTTATGAAGCGCGGGTTTTTTATTATAAACTCGGAATGCGAACTAAATCTTCGGAGGAAGATCGAGAAATCTCTCTGTTGAATGATACAAGTTTTCTTAAAAATGAAGCTTCTAAGTTCAACCTGGACTCTCCAGAAGATCTTCAGAAAGTTGTATCAGAGAAGCTTACTTTAAAAGGATTCAAACTAACAGGCCAAGAAGTGCAATTTGTAATTAATCACCATTGTTTAGAGGTGAACTATCTTGGCATCAGCACTATGCACATGCCTGAAGAAGCTAGGGGCGAATGGCGACAAAAAATCATCAATAACCCAATTTTCAAAAACCCCTTATAATCATCTAAAAAAACTGGAAAGTGAAGTAAAAACTTTACTTTCCAGGTCAATCGTTTCATAGCATTTTAATCCTAGATACAGTATCATCGTCGCAACTTTATTTTTAAACCAATCATGACTACAAAACGCATTCCAAAATTAGCCCTGGTCGGACGTCCCAATGTCGGCAAATCGGCGCTTTTCAACCGCATCTCCAAGAAGCGAATCGCCATCGTCGATGAAGCAGAAGGGATCACCCGTGACCGCTTGTACGCCGAGGCTGATTGTTTCGGAAAACCCTTTGAAGTCATTGACACCGGCGGGATCAACCCGCAATCCGAGATTCCTTTCCAGGAAGAGATCCGCCGCCAAGCAGAGATCGCCATCGAAGAGGCGGATATCATTGTTTTGGTTGTCGATGTCACGGTTGGCATTACGACGTTAGATGAGTTTGTCGCAAGACTTCTTTTACGTACCGGCAAACCCCTTCTCCTCGCTGTCAATAAGGTTGACGACCGTTTCAAATTGGATCAGATTTACCCTTTTTACTCCTTAGGGATTGCTCGTGTTGTAGGTGTCTCCGCTACTCAGAATTTTCAGATCGCTGAGCTTTTGGAAGAGGCCTTTAAGGACTTTCAGCTACCCGAAGAGCAAGCCGTTAAAAATCCATCGATTCATGTCGCCATTTTAGGTCGTCCTAATGTTGGCAAGTCCACAATTGTTAATTATCTGCTCGATGAAGAGCGTTGTGTGGTGAGCCCCATTGCAGGGACGACTCGCGACAGCATTGATGTTGAAGTACTCTCTGGAGAAGATCATTTCACTTTGATCGACACAGCAGGGATTCGCAGGAAAGCTGCAGAGCATGAAACTGTGGATAAATTCGCAGCAGTGCGCACACAGCGTGCACTTGAGCGTGCCGATGTCTGCGTGCTTGTGATTGACGCAGATCGAGGGATTACGACTCAAGAAAAGCGCATTGCCCGAGAAATCGAAACTCAAGGCAAAGGATGCATTCTTCTATTCAATAAGTGGGACCTTGTCAAAGGGTTTCGCATGGAGCACTGCCGAAAGAGTTTTGAAATCGACACACCATTTCTCAATCATTGTCCGATGCTTTTTGTTTCCGGAAAAACGGGCAGGAATTTAGACCAGCTTTTCAAAGCCGTTAAAGAAGTGCACGAGCAGCAAAATCGCAGGATCACAACAGGCCAGCTCAACCGATTTGTTGAAAAGGCGGTTCAAAAATACCACCCTCCCATGTTGGAAGGGGGCAAGCGCCTCCGTATTTTCTATTTGGCTCAAGTCGATGTTCAGCCGCCACGTTTTATTGTATTCGTCAACAATCCGAAATTAATGTCGGACACCTATAAAAAGTATCTGACCAATCAGTTTCGCGAAACATACGGATTTCTAGGATCGCCGATCCAGTTCTTCCTCAAAGGAAGAAATACGAAAGAAGATAAAGGCGAAAAGCCTTCGCCGAGCCCTTCTCAGCCGCTAGAAACTCTTGCTGAAAACGAGGAATTTGTTTTTGAGACAGGGGATTTTGTGGAAGATGCAGAGCTTTCAGAAGAAGAGATCAGCAAACTCGATCCTTCCTATTTCTAAATAAAATTAGCGCGGCGGATCGTACTTGAAGAGTTTTCCGTTTTCTTCGATTTTGCGATACACCCATTCGTCGCCATTTTCTCGCATGAGTCGATCGCAGCCCATGAGAAAGCCCTCAATAAATCCATGTTTTTCCATCGCAAGCTTCATATAGTTGGAAGAACTAGGGCGAAAATGGCTGCGCGGTCCATCCACGGGAGAGAGGACATTTTGATGGAAATGAATAATGTGCTGCGCAATGCGAACGGATAGAGAATGCTCAGGAGGTTCTTTTTCAATTTCAGCAGTAGTATAGGAAAGATCTGTATCTTTGCCCCAAGGTGCGTAGAACCCAGGAAGGGCATGGGCAAGAATCGGGACTAAGAACAAAGCGAGTAGTTTAAAACGCATAGTTGAGCATCAAGGCTGGAAAGAGTCTTTCTCGGTTCATCATTGGGGTCGCCATCGATTCATAGAGGCGCTCATTATAGGCTTTTGCCTCAAGACCAGCTCCATAGATCCCTCCGAAATACCACCCCGCTTCAAAACTTGTAAAAATGATCCCTGCAGCAATATTCCCGTCGAGGAAGAAGAGGGTCGATGCGGCGATAAATAACCCGTTGAGAAAAAAGGCTGTTGTGGCGGACTGCTTTTGTCCTAAGTAAAGATAGCCGGCGCCTGGAAGAAAGGCATTAAGAGCTTGTGCTTTGCCGACCGATTTTTTTCGGCTATCGTATTCGTATAAAAATTCATCGAGATACGGTCTATCTGGAGGGGATGCGCTGATTGCCTCAATCGTTGGAAGGTCGGCATGGACAAGCGCTTTGGAAAGTAGAAGCCTTTCTCCTTCGTCGGGGTAATTATAATTAATAGTTTGCCAGAACATCTCTGACTTGTTCTCCATGCCTAGTTGCTCATAGGATTCATTGAGGATCAGTAAAAGATCGTGAAAAGCGGGAAAGTCTTGGTTTGCATAGCGGAGCTGGCCGTGTTCAAAGGAATAAATGACATCGTTCCATTTTTTCCCCATGTAATAGCAAAGAAGAACTTCGTATTGCGCTTCCATCATGCGCGCTTTATTGTTCTCGGGGATCAAAAACTCTGCACGCTTAAAGGCTGTGATCGCTTGATAGAGGTCAAGTTCATGAGCGAACCCAAAGCCGATCAGCATTTCTTTTCCCCAGCTAGTAGAGCTTTCTTCAGCAGAAAGGGGAGGAAAAGGAGAGGGCAGGGAGAGAAGATACCTGTCTTGAACGGCGTAGCTCAAAGTGGGCTCAATTTTATCATCCACGCGCTGGCAGCCGGAGAACACGGTGCAGATGAGGAATAAACTAAATACGTTTTTTAACATCGTGAGTGCTTCAGTACAAATTTTCTAAGCACTGTAGCAGATTGGCTTGATTTTGCCAAAGCTCTGGAGTAACCTTGTGTTTCTTAAGCAGGAAGTAGCTATGTTTGATCTTCAAAAAATCTTAGAAATCACAAAAATCTCCAAAGCCGAAAAATGGCCGTTTCCTAAAACTCTCAATGCCTTAAAAGAAGCCGGAGTAGAAAACTACATCGTCGAACCTGCCTCTGGATCGATTACCTATTATGGATACGGAAAGCAACATACAGATTCGGAAGAGGAATCACTTAAAAATTTACTTCCCTCGGGTCATTTTGATGTGAAGGCCTTGAAAGAAGCTATTCAAGCCCATCAAAGCAAACGCACTCCCTATTCTGAGTTCATGCGGGAAATCATGAAAGCAGGGGTTGTCCGCTACCGTGTCGATGTAGTCAATCGCACATGCACTTATCTTGGAAATCGTTCTGGGGAAGAGTACGCTGAGTCGTTTAATTGATGTGATCCTATTTTAGTAAAATATTTCTTTTTCGTATTCTGTTTCAGGGTTGTGTTTTTTTAGCAAAGCTGGCATTCTCTAATGTTGAAAATTTTTTATTCACACCCCGCGCAATTAGGACGTAGGGAAGGACGATATTGAAATTAAGGAAACCCAATGGACAAAGCACGTATTAAGCACTATAGATGGATTGTTACTGGTCTGATCTTTTTTATCACACTCGTGAACTTCGTAGACCGTTCCGCCATCTCATTCGTAATTGATCCCTTAAAAAAAGAATTTCATTTTAGCGACACCCAATTTGGGATGATCCTGTCTGCTTTTGGACTGGGTTATGTTTTACTAACAGCGTTTGGCGGTTGGCTTGTTGATCGTTTTGGAACGCGTATTGTATGGCCGCTCGCCGCGATCGGCTGGTCGGTCTGTGTCGGTTTACTCGGCTTTGCTGTAGGTTTTTGGAGTTTTATCGGTCTTCGCTTTCTTCTTGGTGTCACCGAGGGTCCACATTTTCCCGCGATGACGCGTTCTATCAGCGATTGGCTGCCTCCTGCTGAGCGCGCTAGAGCCCTTTCTTTGGGCCTTGTCGCGATTCCTCTTTCTTCTGTTGTTGGCGCTCCTGTTTGTTCCTATCTGGTTTCTGACTTTGGTTGGAGAACGATGTTCATTGCGATCAGCGCTATTGGCATTGTTTGGGCTTTTGTGTGGTATTTATTATTTACCGATAAGCCGGAACAATCGCGATTTGTAGGGGAAGAAGAAAGAAAGCTGATTGCGACTAGCAACCCCAAAGTGGTGAAACATGAAGCTGTTGTCGATTGGAAATTTATTTTGACGCACCCTGCTTTGGTGGCCAATAATATTGCGTATTTTGCATTTGGCTACATGCTATTCTTCGCTACACTGTGGCTCCCGGGCTATTTCCTTTCTCAGCATGGACTCAATCTTAAAAGCGTCGGTTGGTACTTGACCATTCCTTGGCTTGTCAGCGCAGTCTTTTTAAAGGCTGGAGGATTTCTGTCCGATTGGCTCTACCGCAGAACGGGAAGCAGCCGTTTGGCTAGAGCCCATGTGATCTGGAGCAGCCAATTGCTCGCCGCGATCTTCTTTGTCCTGCTCAGCTTTACCCATACATTGGGAATGTCTATCGTTTTCCTCAGCTTAGGTCTTGGTTTTGGCATGTTCCCGCAACCTGCCTTCTTTAGTACAAACATCGATGTCGCTAGAGAAAAAGCTGGTTCCTCTCAGGGGATTACTTCAAGCTGCCTGTCCCTTGCTGGCATTCTCGCACCTGTGCTAACAGGATGGCTGGTTGATCTTACTGGCAACTATCAGGGAGCGTTCTTATTGCTTGCTGGTTTTACACTCGTTGCCGTTGTGACAGTGATTCTGTTCCACCATCCCGATCGCAAATGGTCTCAGAAGGCAATGAACAATTAAGCTTCTGAAACCTATCCCGATAAATAGAAAAAACCGGTCAGAAATGACCGGTTTTTTTTGTGAGAAAGTTCTATTTTCTAGCTCGTATTTTATCGATCCAATAAGCAGTTGTCAGTTTAGTGCGGTAAGAGGGGTTAGTAAAAGCGTCTTTGTATTGCTCAAGCCAAAGCGTAAGGTTTTCTTCGGTGATTTCTGACCAGTCCTTGACAATGACAACAGGAAGTCCTTCATAGAGAGGATCGAGGGGACACGTTTTTACAATGACAATACATCCTAAGATCAAATCTTCCCAAGTGCGATGGCAGTCGAGACCATTTCCCATAGGGCTGATGGAAAAGGCGTATTCTCCTTTGGTTTTCCAAAGATCTTTACGCGGCATTTTTTGACCGTAATCGATGAGGTGGGTTTCTTTAAGCTTCTGGAAAATGGCCGCTCTGTCTTCTCCAAATTCTAGATAGCGATTAAAAGAGGCTCTCATAGAATCAGTATGCTGAAAATCGACAAAGGCCCTTTTTTTTCGTTGATTGGTGGGTTTGAGTGTTTTTACGAGCTCTTTTAATACAGCTTCTTGTTCGGAAGCAGAAGCGCGGTTTCCCCATCCTAGGCTGTTTTCTTTGTAGGCAATCGTGTGAAAGTCTACTCCGAGTGGAATGGGGCTGACTTTGTTGTGATGAGGACCTCTGTAATCGCAATTTTGGGCAAAGATATGGATGATCATCTTATGATTAATCAGAAGATCGATTTCTTTATCGAGCCTTGAGTTGGAAGGAAAAGATTCATCTCCATCTGAAATCACTAGGATAAATGGGTTTCGAACAGAAGGTAAAACCTTCTTGTAGAATTTTTTGAGGAACCGACTCTTCACCCAGACAAGTTCGCCTTTTTTAATGTTTTGGTAGGCTTTTTTATCGAACACCTCTTTCTTAAAATAGGCATCAGGGGTTTGATGCATTCCTCTGTCACATTCTGTAACTAGAGCAAAATTCCAGATGAATTGCGAAGATTCCCAATGTGTATCCGCGGCACATAAGCAGTTGAATAAGGTAAGGAAGGAAACGCACAAGAACAATTGCTTGTTTAATCGCTTTGCATTAAACATTTGTTTTTCCATGTTTTTTTTCAGGAGCTGAAATGTTGCGTGCCATCATTGATCATCCTATGAGACTTAGCTTTTTACTACTGCTAGCTGTTTTACCATTCTCTTCAGCTTTTGCGAAGCAAAAAAATAAGCACAAAGACACAGCAGTTCTTTCGCACGAGCATTCCAAAGAAAATTTGGAGCTTTATCCATTCAATGCTTCACTTTCCCCCACTGCTGTGACCTATTCGTTCAGCGGAGGAAGGCTGGGGGATAATCTTCTTACCTATCTGCATGCCAAATGGTTTGCTTATCAACATCAAATTCCGCTTCTGTATCGCTGTTTTCCTTATTCCTCGGAATTTGCATTTACTGCAGAAGAAATCTGCCTGGGCACACAAAAAGCAAATTACAACATTTTCCCTTGTCCTTATTTTCCTGAATCAAAAGCGGAACTGCTCACTGGAAAGTGGAGTTATTTTGAAGTGGATTGGAAAAATCCTGAATTTCGAAAAATCGCCCGAGAAATGATTTCTCCAAGAGGACATCTTCAGCTCATACAGCCTCCAGAGAAGATCCTCAGTCTTGCTCTGCATTTTCGAGAAGGAGGAGGTTATGATTCACGCAGTAGTGTTTTCAATAATCCGAAATCTCCACCCATGAGTTACTACATTGAGTGTCTTCTCAAAGTCCTAGAATTGTTCCCTGATCAATCTATTTATTGCTTTTTTTTTACAGATGCTTTGAAGCCGCAGGCGTATTTGGAAAAAATTCAGGAGGCGCTTCCTTTACAAGCTCCCATTGTGTTTGACTATCGCAGGGAGAATAACAGTCATTGTACAAACGTTGTGGAGGACTTCTTTTCGCTCTTCAATTTCGATATTCTGATCCGCGCTGAATCAAATTTCAGCATGGTTCCTTCATTAATCCACGATTATGCCGTTGTTTTCAGCTCCGAATCTTGTTCGAACGGTCCTCAAGGCATTTTTGTGGATAAAATTGCAGTGGAAGTGAATGAAGACCTTTGCGAAAAGGTGAGAGACCTTCTTTGAATCTATTTGAATCTTCTGCCATTCACCTGAGCAAGGGCGCGCATAGACTCAAGCAGAGGCTGCAGCCCTTCTCCTTGCATGGCCGAGATGGGGAAGAGGGTTTCTTTAGGGAACGGGTACTTTTCGTGGAAATTCTTCAAGTGCTCTTCAGCGCCCTCTTGATCGATCTTATTGAGAGCGACAAGGAATGGCTTTTTGAGCATGTCAGGGTGGTAGGCTTCAAGCTCTGCGCGTAGGACGCTGAAATCGTCGAAAGGATCCCTGCCTTCGAATCCAGAGACATCAATGACGAACATGAGCACAGAAGAGCGCTCGATATGCCTTAAGAAAGAGATGCCAAGACCTTTGTTTTGGTGGGCGTTCTCGATAATTCCTGGGATATCGGCGACGAGAACCCGCGAATAGTCATCAAATTGGACGTAGCTTAAGTTAGGATGGAGGGTTGTGAATGGATAGGCGCCGATTTTGACGGGAACGTGGGTGATTTGCGACATGAGAGTCGATTTCCCGGCGTTAGGGATGCCGATCAGGCCTACATCAGCAATCAGTTTGAGCTCGAGCTCTATTTCGCAGGACTGCCCCTCGGTACCAGGAGTGCAGATGTTGGGCGCTTGGTTGGTAGGCGATTTAAAGCAGTTGTTGCCTTTGCCTCCTTTTCCCCCCTTGCAGATCAAAAATTCTTGGTTTTCATCGGTAAAGTCAAAGAGAGTCTCTCCGGTATTTGCGTTTTTAACGAGAGTACCGCAGGGGACAGTGAGGACGAGGTCGGCGCCATTGCGACCTTGTTGCAGGTTGGTGGCTCCAGGCATGCCGTTTTCTGCATTAAGAAGACGTCGGTTCCGAAATCCCTCAAGAGAAAGGACGTGGCTGTCTGTTTTCAGCAGAATAGAGCCGCCTTTGCCCCCGTTGCCGCCCACAGGACCGCCTTTGGGGATGTATTTTTCTCTTCTCCAAGCAACGACGCCATTGCCGCCTTTACCTGCGCGTAAACTAATTTTAACCGAATCAACAAACATTTTTTTTCCAAAATAAAACGCCCCTGAAAAGATCAGGGGCAGTTCAATAAACTTTAAGGGCCTACTCTCTATTACTTACGCTTGTGGAAGCACAGAGACGTAAGTGCGGTCGGTCTTGCGGTAAGTCACAACGCCATCGATGAGGGCGTAGAGGCTATCATCGCGTCCAACGCCGACGTTTTTGCAGGGAAGCCATTTAGTGCCTCGCTGTCTCACAATAATGCTTCCTGTAGTGACAAACTGTCCGCCTGTCGCTTTGATCCCTAAGCGTTGAGCTTTTGAATCACGTCCGTTTCTGGTCGAGCCTTGACCTTTCTTATGTGCCATATTGTGATGCTCCTTAGCCTATGATCTCTGTAATTTTAACACGTGAGTAGCGTTGGCGGTGTCCGACTTTGCGACGGAACGGTTTGCGCTTCTTGTACTTAAAAGCGATTTCTTTGGGTCCTTTGACTTCTTGCATCAGTTCCCCATGAACCGCAGATTTTGCGATATTAGGGTTGCCAATTTGAGCCGCTCCCGCATTATTAATGAATAACACGTTGTTAAATTGGACTTTTTCGCCTGCTTTTACTTCGAGAAGCTCGACATCAATGACATCGCCTTTCTCAACTCTATATTGCTTTCCACCGGTTTCGATAATCGCGTACATTTGACCTCCTGAATAGTTCATCGCGTATATATGGAACGTGCATGGGCATAGCACTTCCTGGAGAGGAAAGGGAGGATGATAAGTTATCATTGGATTCTAAGTCAAGGGGTAACTCTGCAAGGTTCCTTGTTAGCCAATAGGTTTAAATATTAAATCGGTGGGAATTTAATTAAATTATATAATTTTAAAACAAGGTTGATAAATAAATATAATATTATATATTATGAAAATAAGGTAGATGGTGCAAAAGACTGCCTAAGAGGGTGTTGTTATGAAGTCATTTAATAAAAAATTGAATAGGCGCAAAGCGTCTAAAGTGACCTTGAAGACGCATCGAAAAAACAGCCATCCTCCTCTGCAAGACGGGATTAAAGATGCTACTAGTGGAGTGGCGTCTATACGTCCTGAAGACATTAAGATTCACCAGCATTATTAAGCTGATTTAGGGGGCAAAAAATGAAAAAATCCAGAAAACGTAAATCTACGTCGAAAGCCAAAAAAGCGCGTAAAGAAGCAAGCTCCAAGCGAAGTGCCTGGAAAAGCTTCTGGGATCGCTACTGCCAACTCTAAAATTACCGAGCGTATCGCTTTCGGGTAAGGCTTAGAGCATAGAAGACAGCAGATATAAGTGAGATCGTAGCACCCGGGGGCCAGTTAAGCTCATAGGAGAGGTACATCCCTAAGGATGTAAACAAAGCACCAATAAGCACAGCTATGCACATCATGCGAGAGAGCGTTCGTGTGCATGTCCCAGCGATGGCAGCTGGAATGGCCAGCATAGTGATGACCAGGATCGCCCCCACAACTTGGATCAGTACGACAATGGCAACTGCCACGAGACAAAGCAGAAGCAGATAAAGGAAGTTTACAGACATTTTCTGAAGAAGGGCCTGCTGTTCATCGAAACAGATGGCAAGGAACCTTCTGTAAAAGATCGCAACTACTGCGGCAATGAGCACGTCTAAGCAAAGAAGCAGCTTGATGTCGCTGTGGCTGACCCAAAGAATATTCCCAAATAGAAAATTCGTTAGTTCGACATTGTACCCTGGGGTAAGGGCAATGAAGATCACTCCTATCGACATGCCGGTTGCCCAGATAGCGGCAATCACGGTGTCCTCTCTTTCCCTATATTTCAGATGAATCCATCCCATCAGTAGAGCCGACAGCAACCCCGCAGCTAGAGCCCCTTGCAAAGGAGTGAGAAAATCCAGGTTATAAGTGCGACGCAGCCATAAGCATACTCCCATTCCCCCGAGCACTGAGTGGGCAATGCTCCCGCTCATCGAGACAATCCTTTTCACAACGACATAAGAGCCAATGATGCCGCTAGCAAATGAGGCTGCAAAACCTGCGGCAAGAGCCATGAGGAGGAAAGGGTTTTCTGTAAGGGCAGAGAAGAAGTTTATCATGGAGATTCTCCCTTAATGATGGGGAGGGAAAAGTGATTTTTCGAGCTCAAAGGGGTGTGGTAAAGTCCTAAGGCAAAGTGCTCGCAGATCTCTTTGGCGGCCAAAGTCGTTACATTGTGCTGGACACAGAGAAGCTTGCCCACTTTGTCCACGATCGTCTGCAGGTCATGAGTGACCATTAAAATCGTCATAGACTTATTGAGCTGAAGAAGGAGCTGATGGATATTTTGCTCTCCTTCCGGATCGATATTGGCCGTAGGCTCGTCCAAGATAAGCATCTGGGGATTATCAATAATCGCTCGTGCGATCAGAGCTCTTTGCGCCTCTCCTCCAGATAATGTGCCAAAGGCACTTTTCATCTTATGACTTAACCCAACTTTCTCTAAAGAGGCTCGCGCTTTCTTTTTTACTTCAACGGGGTATTTTCCCAGCCAATTGAGTTTTCTTAAGGCGCCCATCATAACGACTTCCTCAACACTAATGGGGAAGGCTTTATCGAAAGCAATGGATTGGGGCACATAGCCGATGAGGTGCCTTGCCAGCTCGGGAGGCAGCCCAAAAAGAAGTACCTTGCCTTTTTGAGGATGAAGCAGTCCTAAAATGAGCTTGAGAAGGGTGGTTTTTCCGCCTCCGTTGGGTCCAAAGATCCCTACGAATTCTCCGTTTTCGATCTGTACATTCACAGCTTCAAGGGTGAGAAGAGAATCATAAGAAAAATCGAGATCTTTGATCACAAGAGCGGGATGATTCATTCTGCAATGACCTTCGCAATGTTGAGCAAATTTTCAGAGTAGTTTTCTGCATAAGGATCGACCATGTGTGTCGGCAGGTGCATCGACTGAGCAATTAACTCAGCGCCTTTGTTGCTGTATTGGGGCTCGAGTAAAACACTTTGTACCTTATAGCTTTTAGCTCGATTCACAATCTCAATGACATCTCGCGGCAAAGGATCCTTTCCTTCAATTTCAATAGAGAGTTGCACCAGGTCGTAATCTTTGCAAAAATAAGCAAAGGCCGGATGAGAAACCAAAATCGCTTTTCCTTTCATGGGGGAGAGAAGGGTGGAGATTTCTTCATTCAACTGATCGAGCTGGTTAAGAAAAGCATGCAGATTAACAGCGATTTGTTCTGTGTGCTCTGGCATAAGCGTCATCAATCCAATGGCAATGGATGATGCCTGCTGTTTGGCAAGAGTTGGGCTTAGCCAAATATGCAGATCGGATCCCTCATGATGGCAATGATCGTGATCGTGTTTTTCCTCCAGCTCTTCCTCATGGCAATAGGATAAAAGATCGATCCTTTGCGCAACATCAACAATTTGGATTTTTTGGTGCATATCTCGAAAGTACTGAAGTACTTTTTTGTCGAGAGCCTCTCCAAGATAGACCCACATTGCAGCGTTTTGATGGCGCTGCACTTCTTTTGGCGTTGCTTCGTAAATATGAGGGTTTGCGCCGGCTGGAATCAGCGTTTCGACATCGACCAATCCTTTTGCAATTTCGTTCACGAAATAAACGTAAGGGGGAACGCTGACGAGAACAGTCGGTTTTTGGCTCTTCGTCGGTTCCTTTTTTCCACAAGAAGACACGAAGAGAGCGCAGAAGATCAGAAGAAAAATTCGGATAAACATAAATTTTTTACTCATACCCAAGAAGTATACAACAAAGAAGAGTTTTTTATTGCCCAGAATCTTTGTTTTGGCCGATTCTAAATGGCAAATGACAAAAGATCAAAACTTTCTCTGCCCCTGTTGCAGCGGCAAGCCCTATGTGAAGTGTTGTGCGGTTTACCATGAGGGGAAACCGGCGGAAACAGCTACAGCCTTGATGCGCTCCCGCTACAGTGCCTATGCGCTGAACAATATCGATTATATCATCCGGACATTGCATCCGCGCCATCCCTCTTTGTCTCAAAATTTAAGTACGCTAAAAGCGGAGAAACTTAAATTTTCTTTGAGCACTACCTTTGAAAAGCTCGAAATTCTCGATGCCAAGGAACTTCCCGACCAAGCGACAGTTGTTTTCATCGCTTACCTCAAGCAAGGCGATGAGGATGTGACATTTACTGAGCGCAGTTATTTTGCAAAAGTGGATGGGAAGTGGCTCTATGTCAACGGAGACCTCTTTCCAGGCGAGAACCGTTCTGTAAAAATGTAATTTCAATTTGCGGAATAAGTTCGTTGGCTGCTACAATCTTAGGTATGAGCATGTTTTATCAAACATTATCTACCACCCGTTTCTCCACCTTAACTACCGGCAGTCGCCGGTAATCAAGCTTTTTTGTTTTCCTAATTTATTTTTTTAACACCTAAGTATCGATGGAGAATCGTGTATGTTTCATAAAATGCCTTTTATTTTGCTGGGCGTCATTGGTTTGGCCGCTCTTCTTAATCCTTTTATTCCGGTAAACGTTCAATCCCACTTTTTTGCACTGGGGCTCTTGATTAAGTCACTAATCATGTTTTTATTGCCGCTAGTCATTTTTGGGCTGCTCTTCAAAACAGCCGCAGGGTTAGCCAAGAGCGCTACTAAAATTGTTCTCTTTCTATTAGTGGCGGTTTGCTGTTCTAACTTTTTTTCTACAATGTTGAGCTATCAGGTGGGAATGCTCGTGCATCATTTTGATCTATCGATCGCTGTGCCGCAGGATCATTCAGGGCTCACGCCTGCATGGGAGCTTGCTTTGCCCAAATGGATCTCTAATGTCCATGCGATGTTTGCAGGCTTGGGTCTTGGAGTGGTTGTTTCCTTGCTGCGTCCGTCGCTCGCAGAAAAATTAGCTGCGCAGATGGAAAAGGGGGTCAATTGGATCTTGCGCGGGTTTATTGTGGCGATGCCGCTCTTTATTGCGGGATTTGCGATGAAGCTTGCTCATGATGGACTGATCGTCCAAATCGTAAAGAATTACGCTTTAATTTTTGCTGTCATTGCTTTGGCAGTCTTTAGCTATATTATATTCATTTATTTAGCTATCAATCGCTTTAGAATACCCCGGTTTCTAAGCAGCATGAAAAATATGCTCCCAGCCGCAGTGGCGGGTTTTGGATCGATGTCGAGCGCAGCTGCGATGCCGCTTACTCTCACCGGAGTAGAAAAAAACGCTAAAGATCCATCCCTGGCGCGGGCAGTGATCCCAGCGACAGTGAATATCCACTTGATCGGGGACTGCTTTGCGATCCCGATTTTTGCCTTTGCTGTGCTCAAAAATTTTGGTGCCCCACAACCTGAATTTTTGGCTTATTTGATGTTCGCCTTTTATTTTGTGATGGCAAAATTTTCCGTAGCAGCGATACCTGGGGGAGGGATTATTGTCATGCTCCCTATCCTTGAAAGCTATTTAGGGTTTAATGCGGAGATGCTGTCATTAATTACTGCGCTCTACATTTTATTTGATCCGGTAATTACTAGTGCCAACGTTCTTGGCAATGGGGGATTTGCAATGGCTTTTTCTAGGCTCTTTGGGAAGAGAACTGAGCATCCTATAGGAGAAGAGCGCTCTGTTAAATTGTAATTTGAGTGGAACGATAAAGAGCGGTTCGATAAAGTATTAACTCACTTGTCTTAGTTTTTGCTCTTATTTAGGTTCCAAGGAGGAGTGTCCGAGTGGCCGATGGAGCACGCTTGGAAAGCGTGTAAACGTGAAAACGTTTCGTGAGTTCGAATCTCACCTCCTCCGATTCGCTAAAAAGCCGGGAGAATTCCCGGCTTTTTATTTCCCGCTTTCTTCAAAATTAAAATTTGGCAGTTCGCAGACAGGTATAGTGGATTGAGGAAAATTAAGGCTCTCCAAACAAAAGAGCATAATAGCCATAATGCGAAGTGCCGAGCGACTCGTAGACCTTTCGAGCAGCAAGGTTGTTTTCTCCTGTGAAGATGATGAGTTTTCTGATGTGATGAATCACTTTGGTATCGTGGATGAGATGGCGGGTAAGGCGGCTACAGCTCCCTCTATTGCGGTACCCAGGAATTGTATATACACCACCCAGTTGTCCCAGATCAGAAAAGCGCGCATTTAAATCCGCGATTGCAACAAGCTTGCCTTCCTCAAAAAGCCCCCATGTAATTTGTTTGGCTACTTTTATAAGAAACTCAGAGCGCATCTCCTCAAAGCTATGTTTGGGGAACCCCATTTCTTCGACATAGCCCTCTCTTAATTTGACCCACACATCAAAATCTTTTGCCTGCAGTAGGCGCCCGCCCGTCTCAGGTAAATAGGCGGTTTTCCCAACATCGAGCGTGTACAGGACTTCTTTTTCGAAAAAGGTTTCTTTCTGGATAATCCTTTTCCGTTTTAATAGATCCCAGAGCGGATAGGCTAGATCCCACCCTCCCAGTATACCTAAAATAGGTATCTTTTCTTCCAAACAGGCTTTGATAATGGTTTCGTAGATTGTTTCATTCTGCTGCAGGGCCTGCACGATCAAAGTTCCTTCCCTCGTCAGACAAAAAGCTGCAACGATCTCACCTTCTTCGCGCAATATCTTAAAATTTCCTGAGTAAAGAGCATGGGAAAGGTTAAGTCCATAAGTTTCAAGATTGCTGAGAAGAAAAAGAGAGTACTCTTCGCTTTTTTTAAGAAAACGAATCAACTCGGCTTTAGATTGTAAGGTTACACGTTCATAGGATAAGCGCATTGCAGAATGTTCCTCAGGCCAATAGATCTTAAGATATAATAGTAGGGGGAATTTTGAATTTTTCCCAAGGAAAAGAATGGATGTGTACGTTGTGCTCTAATCGTGTTTAGAGCACAAAGCCATATCGACCTCAAATAATTCCCGTAACCAAATCGCAAAAAGCGGGTCATCAAAAATAACCGTGCCCCTGCTTGTTCCTTCTTCATCCAGAATACCCTTTTTTTTCAGAGCTCTAATCGAAGAAGCAAGCGCAGGTGCACTCGGAATTTCATATTTTTTCAAAAATTCCTTTGAGAAGATCTGTTTCCCTTCTTGCGCTGCCAAGCGCAGAACTCTTTGTTGCAGAGTGGATAGGGAATTGAGCTGGTTTTGGTAGGTATGCACGTTTTGTCCGACTACTTTCTTCAAAACTTCATTCACTTCTTTAGAACCGATATCTGTATATCCTTCAGCCACTAGATGAAAACAGACCATTTGAACATAGTTAGGGATGTCGTGGACTGTTTTTTTTAGATGAACAACAGCCTCTTTTTCAATTAAGATCCCTGCGTCGTTAAATCTTTGAACTATCCAGTCTACAAATTCATCACCGAAGGAGGGGAAATCAATAAGTTGGCAAGATCTGTAAAGTGGCCTAGATGAGTTATTAAGCATGTCGGAAATAAGGCTTTTTCTTGATCCAGTCAATAAAAAGGATGTGTTTTTGAGTTGTTGCATATGGGTGCGCAAGGTTGCTTCTAGCCAACCTTGATCATCCATCTCTGTAATTTTTTGAAACTCGTCAATGACCAGAATGACTTTTCTGCCCAAACTTTCCAGCCCGACAAAAACATCCTGGATCATTTCTTTAATATCCTTTTCCGGAGCTCGATCTATTCCAAGACCAAAAGAGGTCTGGCCAGAATGGGAGTCAACATCCGCGGACAGCTTTGGCCTCCAGTTGGAAAGCCAGTTTTTAGCAGTTTCGACCCAACTCTTTTTTGCATTTATAGCGCGAAGGATTTGATGCAGAAAGTCATGGTGAGAGATGATATTGAAAATATCTACAAAAAGGCAGGCATAACCTTGTCTTTCCATTTTTTGGAAAAGATTCAATACAAATGAGGTTTTTCCGAATCGTCTTGGACCCATTAAAACGACATGAATACGATTAGAAAGAAAATGACAAACGGTATTATCGAGCTCAGGCCGAGCTAAGTAATACTCGCCTTCTACAGGATTACCGAACTTAAACGGGTTCATGAAAAGTCTCCAATAAATTATGTCCACTTTTGTCGCTCAGTAATATTTAACAAAATTGTTAAATATTGCGAAGTGGAAAAAGTGAAAATGTCCATGGAGAGCAAGTGCGTCCCTTTGAATTTTATTAAAAAATATGTTTTTTATAAAAAATAGTTTATGTTATTCAGACGATTGATGAAGCAAAAGACTTGGTGGCTTTCGAGATTCTATGCTTTCAAAAAAAACTTGAAGTGTATAGAAAAACAGCAGAATAGGTAAAATTTATCAACTTGATCCTTTATCTAAAGGATTTCCGAAGAGAGGCATCCTATGCGCTGTCCATTTTGCAGCCACGAAGAGTCCAAGGTGACCGATTCTAGAGTTGTGACAGAGAACAACTCGGTCAGACGCCGCAGAGAGTGTTTGAAGTGCCTGCGCCGTTTTACAACTTTTGAAACCGTGGATTTGACACTGCAAGTGCAGAAAAGAGATGGGCGTTATGAGGACTTTAGCCAGGATAAACTCATCCGAGGGTTGGACTCAGCTTGCAGGCATACGCGCATCAGCCACGACAACGTTCGGGCACTGGCTTATAAGATCGTTTCTGATTTGATGGAAAGGCAGATCAGAGAGATCAAGACATCAGAGCTGGGTGAGATTGTCATGAAGCATTTGCAAACCATGGATACAATCGCCTACATCCGGTTTGCATGTGTTTATAAGCGGTTTCAAGGTGTTGATGAGTTGATGGATGCAATTGAACATATTAAGGAAGAACAATTACCAAGTGAGGGATGAGATTCATGGCGTTGAAGAAAACAGAGATCGATAAGTTTAAGAAGAGGCTTGAGGAAATGCGCGCTCAGATGACCAATCTGATCCGCGATACAAGTGAGGATGCAAAAACTTCTGATGACAATAAAGGATACTCACAGCATCAGGCCGATGAAGGAACAGATGATTTTAACCGAACGATCTCTTTAGAGGTGACGAGCAAAGAATTTGGCATCTTGCGTCAAATCGAACGCGCTCTAGATAAAATTGAAGAAGGCACTTATGGGATTTGCGATCTTTCAGGAGAAGAAATCCCCATGGCCAGATTAGATGCCCTCCCTTATGCGAGTATGACTGTCAAATCTCAAGAAAAATTTGAGAAAGGGCTTCTGTAAAAATGAGTTGGAAAAAAGCCTTAGGTTTTGCATTGATCGGCATCTTCTTGTTTTTAGTAGATGCAAGCCTTAAGGCGTATATCAATCACAATATTCCACTCATCAATGCTTCGCCGGCAGCTTTTCCTTTTGGAGGCATTGGCGTATTGCGTAATTGGCATGGCATCGATTTTTCCATCGTTCATGTGCTCAATAAAGGCGCGGCGTGGGGAGCGTTTGCTTCCCTGCAGGCTTATCTTCTCTATGTTCGTATGGCCATCATCGGTGGCCTTTTGAGCTATCTTTTCTTTGTAAAGACAAGCACATACCGCAAATTTAGCCTGATGTTGATCACAGCAGGCGCCTTTGGCAATGTCGTCGACTATTTCGTCTATGGCCATGTCATCGATATGTTTTACTTTATCTTCTGGGGATACTCTTACCCCGTTTTTAACATCGCAGACAGTGTGATTTTCCTAGGCATTATGCTTTTGCTATGCGAAACTTTATTCGTTAAAATGCGTCGTAAAAGTGCCAATGCTTGATATCCGCCTCAGCACCCCCAAAGCAGAAGGTGTTCTGCAAGTTTCTAAATGGCTCAAAGTCCAGGTCTTGCTAGATAGCGATGAAATGCAAGAATTGCTCTCTTCTTTAGGAGAGGTCCATTTTGTATGTGTCAGCGAACCTGTGCAAGCTGATGATGCTGTGATTTCAGCAGAGCTCTTTCAGGAAAAGTATAAAGAGTATGTGCATCTGTTAAAGCAGGGGCAAGTACCTTCATCGAATACATTTCGCCGCTATTTTTCTTCCGCTTTGACTACAGAGCTCGATGCCTTTTATGCCATTTCTGTAGGAGGAGATAAGTATTTGATCAAACCGATCAAGCCTGTGATCCAACTTCAAGCCCACTGCTTTTTTTATTCTCAGCAAGATGGCAAGTTCCATTCGATGGTGTTAAGTGAAGAGAGTATCTCCTGGGGGCTGCAGTTTTCATTTCCGCAACTATTTCAAGATTTTAAAACCCGTAAGATCGGCAAGGTTTCTACGCAACCTGAGTTTTACAATGCCGCGCTTTTTTCAAAGGTGATGAAGTGGATGCGCTCTAATACGCTCCCCACGCCGTTTGAGGTGAATGGCGTGCGGACCAATTCTCCGATCCGTATTGGGAAAAAATCTCTTGCCTGGATCAAAAGTCATCCTCAGTTACAAAAGAAGGGGATCGCCATTGCAGAAAATGTGCGAGTGAATCCGATCTAAGAAAGTGTTTGAGAACTAAGGCTTCGTCGATTTTCGGGATTATTTTGGCCGATTTTCGATTCTTTTTCGTGGGGTAATATACGCAGTTTGATATAACCCCACGAAATAGAAGTCGAAAATCGGCTCAAAAGAACCCGAAAATCGACAGAAGCTTAGTTTTCAAACACTTTCTAAGAGGTCTATGGGAACAGTTGAATCACTAATGCATTGGTTTGTTAAGCATAAGAAAACCTTGGCTTTTGCTGAGTCGTGCACCGGTGGGAAAATGGCAAGTCTCGTGACATCTGTTGCTGGTGCTTCTAATTTTTTTCTGGGATCTTTTGTCGTCTATTCCAATGAGATGAAAGAAAAGGTCCTCGGCGTTTCCAAAGAGACCCTGCTTTCCAAAGATGCTGTCAGCGAAGAAACGGTCCGAGAAATGCTCGAAGGTGTTTTTAAAAGAACAAGCGCAGATTATGCCATTGCAGTTTCAGGAATCGCAGGTCCCAGCGGAGGCACAAAAGATAAACCTGTGGGTACGATTTGGGCAGCGATCGGTGAAAGAGGAAAATCCCCTGATGTGGGAACATTTCTAATCGATGGCAATAGGGAAACTATTATTTCGCATGCGGCAAATGAGCTGCTGCTTGCACTACTGAGAAAAGTGGAAAAGGGGATTCCCCCTTTTCCACTGATTTAGAACTATCTAAGATTTGAAATAAATTGGTCGTACTGGTGATTTTTTCCAACAGGTCTTCCGCCGCCTAAATTCGCGCGAGTATCCATTAGGATGCGTCCTAAGTGGTTTGCACCGTTTCCATTGGAACCGTCGCCCCAAAATGCATCTGGTTTTCTTCTGCTAGAGGGGATGTGTTCGACGAGATAAGCATTTCCTGTGGCTAGGAGATTAGCTTTAAGATCTGGGTTTTGTGCAAATTTTGCTTGTACAACATCGCGCATGACACCGACGTTAACTCTTTGCCACTGACTTTGTTGCTGTGGGTTCCAGGCTTGAGTCAATTGCTGCCCTAAGCGGAACGCTCCTTCACCGTCGAGATATTGAAATCTCTTCATCGTTGCTTGATTCGGAGAGAATTTCGCTGCTTGGTAAGCAGCTTCTGCGCATTTAAATTCCAGTCCCCAAAGACGAATTGTGCAGGGGTGGAAGTTTCCTAAAAATGCAGTGAGTGGATTTTCTTCTTTTTTATAGAACCATACGAAGTTGTCGCGACTAGCGATCTCCGTGATCTTGGCATTTGTGTTGGCAGGTCCCATGCAGCAGATCAAATTGTAGATAGTCTGGAAGAATTGACCGATTGCATCGAACAGGGTGCTGCAAAAAGAGGAATCCTGACCAGCAGCTTGCGTGCGCAGCGTGTCTTTATAATTTAAATTTGGGTTCTTGTGAGTGCCCAAATTAGCAGGCGTATTATTGTGTAAAAAAACCTTTTGGTTCCTATGAATAGGATTTGTCATATTTTTGCCCTCCGACTCTTTAATTAGGCTAAAAGGATAGTTCTCTATGACGAATCTTACAAGCAATAATCCATCAAAACTGCTATACTTTTGGAAAATTAAAGATACTTAAATTTTTCTTTTCGGATATCCATGGTAGAAAAATATTTTCTCGTCGATAGCGGCGATCAGCAAAAATTAGAACGCTACGGTGACTTTATCATCGCGCGCCCCTGCTCGCAGGCCCTTTGGCGCCCTTCTCTTCCTCAATCGGACTGGGATGGGGCCGATGCTCACTTTTCTAGAGATGGGGGAAATGCATGGAATTTCAAAACGAAATTACCAAAAGATTGGACCGTGGAAGTCGAAGGAGTCCGTTTTAAAATTGCCCCGACAGATTTTGGACATCTCGGCGTTTTTCCAGAACACAGTCTGCTCTGGAAATCGATGCAAGAAGCGATCAAGACCCGCAAAGAACCCCCTCAGATTCTCAACTTATTCGCTTATTCAGGAGGCGCAACACTTGCAGCCGCAAAGGCCGGTGCGCGCGTTTGCCATCTCGACGCCTCAAAAGGAATGGTCGCTTGGGCGCGTGAAAATGCACAGCTCAATGGCTTGAGCGCAGCACCGATCCGCTGGATCGTTGACGATGCCTCTAAATTCTTACAAAGAGAGATCAGAAGAGGTGTGCGCTACGATGGGATCATTCTCGATCCTCCGAGCTTTGGAAGGGGAAGCAAAGGAGAGGTGTTTAAAATTGAGCGCGACATTCACGAGCTTTTAGAACTCTGCCGCCAGCTGCTCTCAGAACATCCACTCTTTTTGATTTTCACAACGCACACACCCGGGATGACCCCGCTTGTCATGCATCATTTGCTAAAACAAAAAATGCGCGGCCTAAAAGGAAATATAGAAACAGGGGAGATGATTCTTCCCTCCCAATCAGGAACGCATGTTCCTTGTGGAAGTTTTGTAAGGTGGT
>JAHFTO010000002.1:110072-118420 GCA_023269355.1 Chlamydiota bacterium
AAGAAATTACAAGCGTCCAAAATCCCAAGGTGAAAAAAGCAGTCAAGCTCGCCGATCGCAAAGCGCGCAATGAGACGGGACTTTTTCTCATTGAAGGGTATCGCGAACTCAAACGCGCTGCCGATAGCGGTGTTGTTGTGCAGACGTTGTTTATTTGCCCCAAACTCTTTTTAGGATCGAACGAAGATGCCCTGATCGATCAAATTCGCAGCTCGGATGCAGAGGTGATTCTTTGCAGTGAGCAAGTCTTTCGCAAACTCTCTTACCGCGATCGCCCAGACGGCCTTGTCGCTATCGCCATTCAAATGCAGCGCCACTTAAAAGATCTTGTCTCTCGATTGGCCTCAAAAAAAGATCCGTTTTTGATCATTGCAGAAGCCATTGAAAAACCCGGCAACCTCGGAACGATCTTGCGTTCTGCAGATGCAGCTGGAGTCGATGGCGTCATCGTGTGCGATCGCTGCACGGATATTTACAACCCAAACGTTGTACGCGCAAGCGTAGGAACCCTCTTTACCATTCCCGTCGTTGAGGCCACAAGCGCCGAAACGCTCCTTTGGCTGCAGCAGAAAAAAATTAAAGTCGTCGCAGCAACACCTTCTGCAAAAGAAGAATTTACAGATACCAATCTTACAGGCGGAGTTGCTATCGCCGTTGGTACTGAACAATTGGGACTCACGGAACTATGGATGAATGCCTCCGACATCCAAGTACGCATCCCGATGCATGGAATAGCCGATTCTTTAAACGTGGCAACAGCGACTACGCTTCTTGTGTATGAAGTTGTCCGCCAAAGGAAAAGCCACCGAGATCTCCATCTATGGAAGTAATCTTTTGCGACAATCAGATTCTCGTCGTTTCTAAACCAGCGGGCTTATGCACGCAGCCCCATCCGGGATCAGATCGCAATCTGACAGATCTTGCCAAAGCATGGGTCAAAAAGAAGTACGACAAACCTGGCAATGTCTTTCTGGAGCCCATTCATCGTCTTGATAAGCCTGTAAGCGGCCTTGTGCTCTTTGCACGCACAAGCAAGGCCCTTTCCCGTTTGCAAGAGATGATGCGCCAGCGTTTGATCAAAAAAACGTATTTTGCCTGGGTGGAAGGAAATCTTCCTGAAACTGAAGGCACCCTAGAACATCATCTGTTTCACGATGAACACAAAGCTAGAGTGGTTAACGCCTCTCACGCAGAAGCAAAACTGGCTCGCCTTCACTACAAATTGGTGGAGAGAAAAGAAGAGAGATGTTTTGTGGAGGTCAATCTAGAAACAGGAAGATACCATCAGATCCGTGTGCAGTTTTCTGCTATAGGTTGTCCGGTGGTTGGAGATGCGAAGTATGGAAGCTCTTTTCCTTCTAAGGAAGAGAAGATCGCTTTGCATCACGGGAAGCTTCAATTTCAGCATCCTGTCACCAAAGAGGCTTTAGTGTTTGAGGGTAAAGGTTTGTTTGCTCTTTGAGTTTCTAGGAAGGAATTAAAAACTGCATGCGGTATGTGATGAATCTTCTGCATAGGGTGCCTCTGAAAGAAATAGAGTTAAGTAGAATCATTCTTGCCTCTCCAGAAAATGATAACTATATCCAGATCGATTCAAAAAAATCCTTAAAAAATTCCAGTCATTTGCAGAAAAAATGCAAAAAATTGCATGAAGAGGCAAGAGGGCAATATGCTTTTTGTCAGTATTTGCTTAGAATTAAAGTTGGTTAATCTTGTTCTATGAGGAGGAATTATGACAATTGATGAAAAGGCTATGGAGTTTTTAGAAGAACACATTCCTGAGCAAGCAACGATGGCTCTTAAACAGGCTTACTGGCAGGCTCTAGCCTCTGGCAGCAGTGTCTTAGTGTGCGAGGATGGAGAATTGGTGGAAAAGCATCCGGATGGAACACGAAAAGTGCTGAAAAAGATTCTACCCCCAACAAAGACAATTCCAGGGAAGCAATGGGAAATTCAATGAGTAGTAATGTTCCTCGGGTGCGCATGTTTGCTGGTCCCAATGGATCCGGTAAAAGTACGATCAAATCTGTAATTGGCCGAGAGCTTCTTGGGATGTACATAAATCCTGATGAAATTGAAAACGAAATGCGAGAAAAAGATTTTATAGATCTTACCCACTATGGAATTCAGACGACAGCTGATGAAGTTTTAGGTTTTTTTAGACAATCACTTCTACTAGAAAAAATCGATTTACTAGACGATACAGCAGCAATCCGTTTTAGTGATAACAAACTCATTTTTCATGATGCCGGGGTTAACACATACTTTGCATCAGTTGCAGCAGATTTCATTCGTTCACGATTATTAGATGCGGGGAAATCATTCACTTTTGAGACGGTGATGTCTCATCCCGATAAAGTAGAGGTTCTTCGTAGAGCCCAATCAAAGGGTTACCGTACTTATCTTTACTATATAGCTACCGAAGATCCTGACATCAATATATCACGTGTGCAGCACCGAATCAGCACAGGTGGTCATTCTGTTCCAAAAGACAAGATTGTAGAGCGCTATAAGCGATCCTTAGATTTGTTAGTGCAGGCAGTTCAAGTTTCAAACCGCGCCTATATTTTTGACAATTCTCATCAGGAGCCCCTCCTAGTTGCAGAGATCACCGATGGTCGGATTCTCGAGATGAAAACAAATCAAATGCCCGGATGGTTCAAAAAGTCTTTGGGAAACAAACTTTTTGCGAGGTAGATTAAATTGATCGGTTGCGCAAAAGCCATTGATCACAAGTTATGTTGCTCACACAAGCATACAAACCATCGCCCTATTAGATGAAGAGCATGCATTTAACCATGTATGGGAACTCTTTCCCTACTAAAGAAGCATAGATCGCTTGATGTTTGAAGTAGCAAAATCCAATTGATTTGTGTTATTATTAGAAAACGTTAACCTTTTTATTGGCTTTGCAAGGATGGGAAATGTGAGCCATCAGAAAAACAAACAGCTTTTATTCCGTCTTTTTCCTGTTTTTTTAATCATTTATGAGTTTTGTACGAACATGTCCAATGACATGTATTTGCCTGCATTACCAATGATCGCTGCAGATTTCAGTATCCCTATCCATTTAGTACAATTGACTATCACAGCGTGGCTCGCTGGAGATACAGCGGTTCAATTGATTGTTGGACCTTTGTCAGATCGTTTTGGTCGGCGGCCGATTCTTTTTGGTGGCGGAGTGATATTTTTGCTTGCAACTTTAGGATGTGCTTTAGCCCCTTCTTTGGGGCTTCTGATTGTTTTCCGCTTTTTGCAGGGGATAGGAGTCTGTACGATGATGGTATCTGGATATGCGAGTATTCACGACCTGTATAATGACCGGGAAGCAATTCATATTTTGGTATGGATGGGGACAGCCGCTGTCCTAGCTCCAGCAATTGGACCTGTTTTAGGAGGCGTGTTGCTCCTAGTTACCGATTGGAGGATGACTTTTTTAAGTCTATTTGCTTTGGGAGTGATTTCTTTGACAGCGCTTTGGTTTTGTATGCCTGAGAGTACTTCTTTACAAAGTCGCCAATCGTTGAAGATTAAAACTCTCGTTTCTTCCTACCGAAAAATTATTGGCAATCTTCCATTCATGATCTCCGCCAGTTCGTTTGGGCTGCTTTACGGGGGAATTATGGGGTGGATCACTACGTCGCCTTTTATTCTCATCAGTACATTGCAGATGACTCCAGCACAATTCGGATACTTGCAATTTCCCATTTTTGGTGCTTATATTATAGGAGCACAACTAGTAAAACAGCTCACTGATAAGCGAAATTTAAATTCACTAATCCAATCAGGCCTGATTGTTTCCTTTTTGTCAGGGGTTGCACTTATTATATTTTCTTTTCTCGCGCCGAATAATTATCTGTCCTATGTCATACCGATGACAGGCTACACTTTCGGTTTTGGATTTGCCGCAGCACCATTGAATCGCATCACTCTGACGGCCACATCCGAACAGAAGGGGACAGCGATGGCTGTGTTTTATCTCATCATGATTGGTGCGGGAACATTGATTAGCTTAATTCTTAGTATTTCCAAGGAGACTACCTTCTTTCCTAGCTTGGTGATCGCAGCAGCCGTTTCTCTGGGATTCGTTTTGAATGTTATTCGACATCGCCAAGTGAAAGCTTGATCTTTTCCGGTTTTTAGGAAGACTTAAGTTGTCAATCCACCTAAGGATGAGTGCAGAATTGCGTCTCTTTCCCGTATGTGAAAAGATGCGAGATCGACTCTCCATTGTGGATTCTGTAGATCGCTTCAGCAATCAGTGGAGCGATCGAGAGTTGCACAATGTTTGAAGGCATTCCCTTTTTTCCGGGAATGGTGTCTGTGACGACAAGTTCTGTGAGAGAAGAATCGGCGATTCTTTGAAGAGCTGGTCCCGATAGCACGGGATGTGTGATGCAAGCAAAAATTCTACGCGCGCCATCCATTTTTAATTCTTCGACAGCTTTGACAAGAGTACCCGCGGTATCGCAGATATCGTCAACAATAATGGCATCGCAGCCAGTAACATCGCCGACTAGATTCATCTTGTCGACAACGCCAGCGCCGGCTCTTTGTTTGACAATGATTGCAAGGCCTGCATCTATTCCATGCCAAGAAAGACCTTCGATAAATTTTTTCGCGCGTTCTACTCCTCCTGCATCAGGAGAGACGACAACGGGGTTGACAAGATCCGTTTTAGAAGCGAAATAACGGACAAAAATGGGAGATGCAATCAAGTTATCGACGTTCGTCTGATGGAAGAATCCTTGAATTTGTCCGCAGTGCAAATCAACGCAGAGCACATGATCGGCTCCAGCCACTTCGATGAGCATGGCAATATCGGATGCAGAGATCGGTGAGCGATGTTCTGTTTTGCGATCTTGCCGCGCATATCCATAATAGGGGATCACAGCGGTCACCGAACCAACAGCGGAGCGTTTCATCGTTCGAATGAGCAAGTAAAGTTCCATCAAATGGTCGTTAACGCTTGCAGTGTCTGTTGAACAAATGGATTGGATGATGAAGACATCTTGATTTCTGACTTTTTCCTCTGCATTGATTTTGATTTCTTGGTCGTTGAATTTGGAGACGGTGACAGGGCTGAGCTCCATGTGTAAGCAGTCAGCAATCGCTTGAGATAACTCAGGATTTGCATTTCCGGAGAACAGCATAAAGGGGGATTCAGAAGCATTGCACAGGGAGGTTAGAAAAAGAGAGAGTAATAAGACTGTACGCATGTTCTTTGTCTCACAAATAGTTCTGCAATTTGTACAGCGTTCAAAGCGGCTCCTTTGAGCAGCTGGTCGCCGACGACCCATAGGTCTAAAGTGTTTGGAAAGGAAGGATCCTTTCTGAGGCGCCCACAAAAGACGAGGTCTTGTCCTGTGGCATCGCAGGGCATCGGAAAGCGATTGAGAGCGCGGTCTTCTAAAATGGATAAGCCAAGAGCAGAGCGTAAAACTTCATACGCTTGATCAACGCTCACAGGTTGATGAAAAGAGATGTTCAGGGCTTCTGAATGTGCGCGCAAAACAGGAACGCGCACGCATGTGGCATTGACCCAGATGGTATCGTCTTCTAGAATTTTGCGGGACTCTTCGAGCATTTTGACTTCTTCATCGGCATAGCCTTCCGCATTTAACGCAGAGTTATGGGGAAAGAGATTAAATGCGTAGGGGTGAGGGATGACAGTGCGTGTGTAAGGTCTGCCTTCGAGATGGGCTAAGGTCTCTTCTTTGAGCTCCTTCATCGCTTGAAACCCAGCTCCGCTTGCTGCTTGATAGGTCGCAGCTACGATGCGCTTGATTTGAAAATGGCGGTGCAGAGGAGCTGCGGCCATTAACATAATGGCTGTGCTGCAGTTGGGACACGATGCCATGCGGTGATGGCTTTGAAGAGCATGAGGATTGATTTCAGGAATGATTAGGGGAACATCGGGACCCATGCGAAAGGCAGAGCTGTTGTCCACCACAAAAGTCCCACTTTTAATCGCTTTAGGAACCCATTCTTTAGAGATTTTGCCGCCTGCGCTAAAAATGGCGATATCGATTCCTTCAAAAGCATCGTCTGTTAAAGCTTCAATTGCAATGGGCTTTCCTTGAAAGAGCACTTCTTTTCCTAGAGAGCTAGGAGAAGCGAAGCAACGCAGCCTTCCGATGGGGAATTTTCTTTTTTCTAAAACAGAAATAAGTTCTTTACCGACAGCGCCAGTCGCGCCGACGATGGCAAGATGGATGGATGAGGGGTTCATGAAAACATGGGGATTGGTTTTCATAGACTTGTAACACATTTCTTCAACTAAAACAATAAGAATGATAAGTGTAGTGAAATACGATCAAAAGAGGTTAGATATGGTAAGGTGGGTTAGCAACTCCGTGCGAAGATTAAATACTGGGTATTACAACTACCTGATTTTATTTTTGGTCATTCTTTTTGCTTTTCGCCCTTACGATAAGGGGATCGCGTATTTAGCCATCTGGAAAACTGTCTTTACCATTACGCTTTTTACAGCTCTTTTTAATTGCAAACATCGCTACAAGGTGAAAATCATTGCTGCCGTTTTTGCTGTTCCGACGTTTGTATTCAGTTGGCTTGAGCTTGCTTATACTTCAGAGGTAACGTTTATTTTAAACGTTGTATTCACGCTGGGATTTTTGTGGGTGTGTACGGCATCGATTCTCTACGATGTCATCATGAATGCTAAGGTGACGTTAGAGACCTTAAAAGGTGTCGTTTGCGCTTATTTTATGTTTGCGTTCTTTTTTGCCTATTTGTACTACCTGATTGAATTTCTTTTGCCCGGGTCTTTTAATTTACTTGTTCGCGACGTTTCCTTTGTTACTTATAGCCGCAACCTCTCTCAAATGATGTATTTTAGTTTTATCACATTGCTCACCATCGGCTTTGGAGACATTACCCCCTTAAGAGATATCGCGCAATCGTGTGTCATCATGGAAGGAATCGTTGGGCAGTTCTACGTTGCGATTTTAGTGGCTAGAATCGTCTCGGTTTATTCAATGTATGCGATCTATGCGGATAGGAAGTTCTTTGCCAGAATGAAAAAAACACACTCAGGGAAAAAATAAATTGAATTGGTGTGAAAAATTTCTGCTCGTTGTATGATGGCAAATTCAATTTAAGGACCCATTTATGCGCCACTCTATCGAAATGGCTGTAGAGGATGCTATCCGTGCAGCAAAACAATTGTCGCTGCCAAGCAGTCTCGAATTTATTGAAAAAGCGAGCCTTTGGATATCTGAATGTTTTAAGCAGGAAGGAAAGCTGCTGATTGCTGGCAACGGAGGAAGTCTCTGTGATGCGATGCACTTTGCGGAAGAGTTTACAGGATATTTTCGAGACAAGCGCAAAGCCCTGCCCGCCATCACCCTTTCCGATCCTGGCCATTTGACTTGCGTTGCCAATGATAAAGGTTTCGAGGACGTTTTTTCTCGAGGGGTAGAAGCGCTCGGCCGTCCGGAAGATCTACTCATCTTGCTCACCACGAGCGGCAACTCGCAAAATCTCATTAATGCGGCCTTTGCAGCAAAAGAGAAAAAAATGCGTACGATCGCATTTTTGGGAAAAACCGGAGGCAGGCTTCGAGAGATGTGCGATCTAGAATGGGTTGTATCTGGGTTTAATTACTCCGATAGGATTCAAGAAGCGCATATGGCTGCTATTCACATCATCATTGAAATGGTCGAAAAGCAACTCTTTTCTAAAGAACCTCAAATAAGTTCATGTAGCTCCTGCCATTAGCTCCTGCCATTAAAATTAGCACGAAAGCCTTCTCTATGGTATAATCCAATGAAGTAAAATATATTTTTATTTCTATGGATTTAGAGCGCAGTATCCTTAAAATTATTCGCGGGGAAAAGAAAGCTCCCATTGCCAAGAGCTGTCTTGCAGGGATTAGCTTTGCATTCCGAGCCGCCTCTTTTTTGCGCAATTTAGCCTATGACCATGGGATATTTTCTTCAAAGCAGCTTTCCGTTCCTGTCGTCAGTGTGGGCAACATCGTTGCTGGAGGAACCGGAAAGACCCCGCTTGTTCACTTCCTCGCTAAAGCTCTGCAAGATAAAGTGCGCCTTGCTATTTTGACGCGTGGGTACCGCTCACAAATTGAACAATCAGGGGGAATCAAGCAAATTTTAGAAGGCTGCTCTCCAAAAGAATGTGGAGATGAGCCTTATCTGCTTTCTCAAAAAACAAAAGCCTCCATCTGGGTGGGAGCAGACCGTGTTTTAAGCGGCCATGAAGCGATCAAACAAGGAGCAAGCCTGCTTCTTCTTGATGACGGTATGCAGCATCGACGCTTAAAAAGAGATTTTGAAATTGTCATCGTCGATGGGAAAGATCCTATTTCT
>JAHFTO010000034.1 GCA_023269355.1 Chlamydiota bacterium
CCTTGTCCAGTTCACCACCGGCATGGAAAACATCCGCGATGTGATCCCCTTCCCGCGCTTCCCTGGCAATGCTGAGTTTTGATGAGAAGGTAGGTCATGCAATTTCAAGATATAATCTTGAAATTGCATGACCTACCTCTACCCACCTAATTTTTAACATCTTATAAATAAAAATAAGGGCTAAAACAATAACTTCAGTGTCCTATTTATCCTCTTTTATGGTAAAAAGGCTGGCCCTAATTTACCATAAAATCCCCCATGAGCATTACACTTCGTTTCGACAGTCCCGTTTACACTCCTCCTCAATTAACTCCTCCAAATACCCCACCTAGCGAAGATCTCGAAATTTCTGATCTCACGCCTGCGCAAATTTTCTTGCCCCTTGACCTTCCTATTCCCCAAGAGCAAAAAGAAATTGCTCTAACAGACAACCAGCAAGAGATTTTAGAAAAGATCCTTACAAAAAACTACTCCATCCAAGGGAAAAACCACCACTCGCTAAATATTCACTTACTATCGTTTTTATGTGAGCTGGAAGAAAGGCTGAAGATCGATTTGCCCATAGAAAGAACTCTACCGATTGCACTCATCGGAAGCACGGTGGGACATATCATCGAGCCCATAAGGCATGCTGATCAGGATTTTTTGATTCAACTGCAGATCCCTATCGATCACGCGATGATAGAAAGGGCGACACAACCTAAGCAGATAACGTTTGTAGAAGGTTATATTGAAAACCAGGTGACTAGCTACTGCAATCAAATACGCCTCATCTTAGAAGCCTGCCTTGCCAAACAAATGGGACAGCAAGAGAATGATTTCAACGTCCTCAAAGAAATCGGCAATAACTATTTCTCGAAATCAAGCATTCATAATCACCCGATCGACTTCCATGACCTATCCCATCCTAGCGATAACCGCTGCTGCATCTTCGCTATCGGCCCATTCGAGTTCAAGTTTTCGCTAGATTTGCACATCAAAGACAAAAATACTCTCATCGCAATTGTTCCCGGCTTAATCAATGCCTCCGCTTTTGACCACGATGACATGCGCATTTATCTGCCGGCACAATATCTCTTTGCTAAACAAAATGATTCCCTCCCGGCTTTGAGCATTTATTCGTATGATATACCCATCGAAGAAGCACTGAATGCTTTGATAGCAAAAAAACTGCACACAAAACGCATCCATGGCAGAAAATGCCTGAAAGGGATTGCCAACATCACTTTTAAGGGACATTACTACGCGCAAGAAGACACCCACAGGGCAATTCTTTCGCAATTTGTCGCTATGTCCGATGCCCCCAGAACGCTGCGCCGTCAAATTGAAAAATACAAAGACAAAAACTATGTCTCCGCGCTGCTGTGTTCGATGAACAATTTTTATATCAGCGCCGCTAATCTTAATGTAGATATTTCCGAAGTAAAGCCTCCAAGCGACATCCTCGATGGGCTTTTCCCACCATTGCCAGGCGAGCTCGTGTTCAGCTGGCATCAATTGAGCTTTTTGCTTCATGCAAAACCCGCAGAGCATACAGCAGATTTATTAGTCATGCAGGGTAAACACCAAACCTATTACGTCATCAAGCCAAAGGCACCAGTCCCACTGCTGCACAATTTTCTTCAGATGGTGAAAAAATATCCCAATGCTCCTCTCAAACAGCTTTTTCATTTTGGGGTAAAGTTTCAATCGATCGATCATCTGATCTCAGAAACAAAGCTTCATTTAAAACCGGAAGATCTCATCCCCTTCAATCATTGCATTCTCACTCATAACTCTTCTGCATTAGATAAAGAGCAAGATCTAGAATTCAAGATGCTCGTGCATTTATTAACAACACTTCCCCACATCCCTTCCTCTCAGCAGCGCCAAGAGCTTATAGAGAAGACGGAGCTATTTTTCGAAAAGAAAGATTGCAACGCCTCCGAACTCTTTCAATCTCTCCTCCTCTGTGCTAACGCAGGTGGCATAACAAGCAGCTGTCTCTTTCGAACTTGTATCCAAGCTCTTACACATTCCGAGCCTAAATCAGCGCTTGCCCTCTGGGATTACGCTGACAAGGAAATGCTCTTTGCCAATTCACCTGTCGATGAACTCGAGGCTTATGCTTGCATTCAAAAAATAGGACAGCCGGAAAAATTGCATCTATGTCTTGAAAATATGCTTTTCCGACTAAGATCTGTAAAAAATAAGCTGACTGAAGAAAGCACTGCTCAATGCAATTCCTTTAATAGCGAGCTCCTTTCCCTTGCGGGCAGGTATCTCAAGGAAGAGTTCCAGCAAGAAAATCTTCCCTACATCCAAAGCCTTCCCTCTGATATCGCTTCTCTGCCCATAGAGATAAAGGATCAAATAAACAGCCACATACAGAGTGCAATACTTGGATTTAACCCGAAGAATTTGCAAAAAAACGAGCAAGAGGCTCTTTTTGAGATTCTAACAACTGTTCAAAAAAGCAGCTCGCTCAGCACTTTGTACCTTGCGTGTATTCAAGATCTTGTTACCTCTGCACCCAAAAAGGCAATACAACTCTGGTCTCTTGCCGACAAAGAAATGATATTTGCAGATTCCCCTGCAGAAAGACTTAAGGCCTTTACGTGCATCCACAAAATGCGTAGCCAAAAAGTCTTAAACAAAAAACAATGCATCACAAACCTCGAAGAGATGCTCTTTGAATTAAGCTTGGTCTCCCACCAGCTCAACCCGGAAAGCAATGCAGAAGCAACCTCATTTAACGCCCAGCTTCTCTCTTATGTGCAAAATTTAACCAAAGAAGAGTGCAGCTTCAAAGAATTAGATTTTCTTCAGAATCTGCTCCATGACATCGCACCTCTTCCTGCAAAGCAGAAAAATGAGATTGCCGAGCATTATCTGGACTCGTTCTTTCGATTCCTTTCTCAAGAACAAAAGGAAGCTGACCAAAAATCCACGATCGTAGAATCCTCCCTGCAAAATCCTTTATTCATTGAAGCTCTCCTCAGATCCAAAGAGCAGCAGTCGCAGCGCATTCTTAAACTCTTCAGCCATAGCAAGCACACAGAATCTACCCTAGCTATCCAAAATCTGGGCAGCTTATTCCATCAAATCTACACAAACATCTCACTTAGCTCTTCCATAGAAAGCAAAAACCCAGAAATTGAGATGCTCAAGCTGCTATGCCAAATGCTTCCCGACATTTCGTCATTGTCTTTGCGCAAAGAGTGCATTCAGCAAACAGAGTTTATTTTTAAGGAAAAAAATATTTCCTTAGACAAGCTTTTCGAGCATTTGGGAGCTCAAGCTAAAGTAGCCAAGCTAACCATCCCTGCGCTTTATCTCACGTGTATTCTAGAGCTCGCTGTCTCATCAGAACAACACATGTTATCTGCTCTATGGCGCCATTCAGGAGCAAAAAGAATTTTTGCAGATGCTCCCGAAGAAGAACTCAATGCCTTCATCTGCATGCAAGAGCTAGAGCTAAAAGGCAAGCTGAACAAAAAACAGCTCCTATCTCTAGTTTCAGAAACAACAGATCGCTTCAGTACTTTATCTTCAAAAATGAACGTAAAAAACAGCATCGATCCGATAAAGAACTTCGCAAGCTCCGTGACTTGCAAAATCAGCCATGAAACCTACAGCTTTGAAGAGCTTCAAACTGTGCAGAAATTCTGCAGCAGCATCACCTCATTTGAGGGTATTTCAACACCTCTTAAAGAAGAGATTGCAAAGACCTTTATCGATGCTTTTATAAAATGCGATCTTCCCACTGAAAAATGGAAAAGAGAGCAAGCTGCTCTACTTGAAATCTTGAAGTGGTCATTAGACATCTGTTCTGAAGAAAGTGCAAAGAAGGTCATGCAGCAGCTTAAAGCCCACCCAGAAATCATCATCAGCGCTGGCCAGCTTCTCAACACTCCCCATTTCACAACGACCCTCATGGAAGCGATGAAACAAGGGACATTTGACGACAATATCCAATGGTTTTCCTTTCTAAACAAAGAAAAATGCTTGCGATCCAACGACCAAAATACTTTCGATTGCAGCGCTGCACTGCTTGCTAAGTGGAAGCAAAAGCCCAATAGGAAATTGTACAAACAAGTCCTTCCCGCCTTCCAACTCATCAAACTCTCTTTAGAGAAAACCAAAGGAACCTCTGAAACCCTTAAAATTCAAGGTCAACAGGCTTATGTCGATTTTGTGAAAGGCTGTTTAAATGCAGGACTCAAGGAAGAAGCAGAGGGTTCCCTTTTTTCAGCAGCAAAATGGATCGATCCCCAAGTAAGCGCTGAACTTTTAAATACGTTGATGCTTGCTCAAACTAGTACCCAAGATGTAGAAAATCTCTTCCTTAAGGGCTTAAAACAAAAAATCTTGAGCCAAACAACACCTGCTTCCTTACTTCTTGCCCTTCACACCGTCTTAAAAGATGTCAAAGAACCCTGCATGCTTTTGATTGCCATCGAAGAATTCGAAAAAACAACCCCATCCTCTAAAAAAATACCTCCTCCCACTTTTGTGGAAAAATTGATCCAAGATCCTACAGTCATCCAGTTGTTACTAGATCCGAACACGGGAAATGCAAATGAAATCATTCTTCAACTCATCAACAGTACCCATCAAATCAAGTCCACTGATGCAGTGAGGAATCTCATCCAACTCTTTAAACAACTCTATAAGAATAGAAGATCAAACGAAGACACTTCTTTAGATCAAAGAATATACACCAGCACCCATTACATGTTCCGCAAGTTAGCTGAAGTAGAAACCATTGACTGCAAGCAATGGCTCGAGATTATCGAAGAGCTTAAGAAAGATCGGATCATTTTTAAAGACCAAGAAAAGCTAGCCAAGCAGCTGTTCAATTCTGCCCTAAGAAAGATGATGGCTCCGCTTTCTACATTCGTCGACAAAAACTTCACAAATCCTAAGAAAAGGGAAGAGATTTTAAAATTGATCCCCATCTATGAAAAATATCAAAGCATCCCCCTTTTACCCGATGATTACGATCATTTTGAGAAGACCTATCTATCTCTTCTACACATTATGAAGTGCGATTATCTATCGAAATTAAAAAGTATGGATGTGCCTCGCAGATACGAGGCCATTCAACGCACCATTACGCTTCTTTTAGAATACGAGCAACAACAAAACAATTGCGCAGAAGAAGGATGGAATCAAATTTTTGCCCTCCTTGGTGAATGCTACCAGCAGCATCCTTCTAAAGAAACTCTCAAATTGACTGTTTTTGAAAACCAAATCCCCAGGCTGCTGGCAGGCTGCACTGAAAAACATCATATTTTTATTATTTCCAAAGCCTTAGAAATTTTAAAAAAACTTCACTCTACTTACCCAGAACAATTTACAGACATAAAACACCTATCCAATATTGTCTTAAGGAAAGCAACCGATAAGCCGCTCGTATTATTAGCGACAGTCATTGCACAGGACAAGGCTATAGAGACCTACCAAGAAGATTTTAAAGTCTTTAAAGAATATGAGACTCTTCCGCTCCATGAAGAGGACTACTTGTTTTTCCAAAAATTCTACCTAGAATACTTAGTTTTAATCGGTCAAACCAAAACAGCTTTGATAAAACTGCAACTCATGGCTTATAAGCAGAGATTTCCTGCGATTCAACAATTGCTCTGCTCATTTATATTGCTGGAAAATGAAATCTATCGCGTCAATGAAAGATATATAGAACAGATTCTAAAAATGCTCGATGAATGCTGCCAGAATCACCCCTCCAAAGAAACGATCAAATTTACGATCTTAGAGAAAATTGCGAACGAAATTTTCGATACCTGCTCGGATCAATCACACATTCCCATTATCGGAAGAACTTTAGGAGTTCTTGAAAAGCTAATCAAGAATCACCAAGATAAATTTGAGAACCTTGAAAAAGTCTGCGATCGGATCATCTCAACATCCTTTAAATTTCGCAATTACCACTTTGCTTTCCTCTTTCTCAATTACGCTGAGGAACGGAAGATCCTTCATCAGGATTACACACTCCAGGCTCAAAGGGCAGTGATAGACGGTTTTTTCATGCAGAAGCATACCCAAAGTGATTCAAAAATTGGTTTCTAGTCTGCGTGAAAGCTCCCGCGGTTGAGTTCTCGCAAGTGGGTCCATATTTGAGAACATAGGACCCACTTGCGGGAGTCTCAACCCCGGGGCTTTGACGCAGCCTAGAAATCAATTTTTGAGTCACTTTGGGTATATCAAACGACTTAAAAGAAATAGGGAGTGATTTCGCAGGGATTGTTCTTCTGAAGGGACCGATTATAAGATAATTTTTCCCATGTTGTATTGTTCAGCAAGATCTTGTAATCAAATGACTGAAAAGGAGTGCTTGTTTCATAAACCCACGTATCCTCTCTCACACAGCGCAATGGAATTGCCTTATTGGAATCCCAGCTCATGTTCGGGCCCGATCCGCAAATCGATAAGAAGTTGCCATAGCCCGCATTGTATTTGATCGTGATATAAGTGATTGGATGGAAGGATTGAGAGAGTACCTCCATCATTTGATCTACATTGGACGTCGGAGATAATCGAGCAATATCCTCGTTAGACGCCCTATCGAATAGATCCATCACGTTTCCATGGTATTCATTGAGAATCTCTGAGTTTCTCTCGGAAAACTCTTTAATCGCTTGCATTTCTATCTCATTTTTTTTGGTGATATAGGTCAGTCTTTGTTGCACATATTCCCCGACTTTATGGGTCTGAGAAGGCTCTATTTGCGCAAGGGGATATTCTTCGGCTAATTGCGCCAAGACTTTTTCTTTTTTCGCATTGATTTCTAGCTGTATCTGCGATCGTTTCTGATCAAGCGTATCCATGGTCATTGCATTCATTTTCAAGCTCCTGGTTTAGAGGGTAAAGATCGAATCAAAACTTATACACCTACAGCGCATTTCTTAAAACAGCAACAACTTAAAAAATTAATGTATTGTTGATAAAAAATAGGAGTGTTAATAATTGATCAATCTGTATGATTTTTCTGCCCTATTAACGCTTTAATAACATTGGAGAGGAAAAACATGTCCATGTACCCCATCGGACTCCCCAAAGGCAGCGAGGATCATACATTCCAACCCCGTCAGCAAACAGAAATTTCCTCGAGCGATCTATTTTCATCCATCGAAGTCTCATTCGCTGGATTTTTCAATGAGATCACTGAGAAAATCACCGTCATCTATAAGAACTTCACCGACAAAAATTGCTACATTAACAACCTTCCAACAGACACCCTCGTTCCTATTGCGAACCACTTAAATCCTCAGGATTACGTGCATTTTTTCTCCACATGCACCTATTTAAATCACCAGATCCTGCAATCTGGCCAGTTGCGTCAATTATTTACTGAAGGGATGAAAACTGCAATCCATAGAACTCACATTCAATTATACTCCGCTTGCTATGGGATGAGAATAGCTACATGTCAACTGATCCGAACTCAATGCAATATGGCTTTAGATGGCGACTTTTTCTCAAGTTCAGAACATACAAATGCGCTTCAGTACCAAGAAAAAAGGATTCAAGAATACGAAGCTTTGCAGAAAAAGCTCAGAATTTTATCCATAAGACATTCACTTCTTACGGGTCAAAATAAGCATACAAATCAGCCCGTTTAAAATGACTCGATGATCTTTTTTTTACCCCAATACGGGGATTTAAAATAATTAATTTACAAATTAATTATTTTAATAAATAAGTAAATGTCAGGTTATTTTATAAAAATTATTAACGCATTTTTGAAAACTAGAATACTTAAATCATTGTATTTAAGAATGTTAAATACATTATAAAAACATCACACTATTTGTATAAAAAAATTATTTATTATTTACAAGGTAAACATTTTATTGTATCATATTAATTAGTAAAATAAAAAAAACAAGATAACAAAGAGTAACAAAATGAACAATATACAAATTAATACAAAACAAAATCATGACCAAGCCTCAAGAGTGGTAAATCTATTTTGCCAGGGCAACCAAAATGCAGCTATTTCAGTAATAGAAAAGTGCGGGGCTAGCTCAGAACAAATCGACAAAATTAATGCCATTTTTAATCCCTTTATCATTGATACAAATACAGGGAAGCCTCAACTAGGAGCGACGACAGAGGTAGAGCTAAAAGATCGCATTCTTGCCGTGCTGAATAGCACGGATACAGACTTAACGCAACAACCACAAAAAGAAATCGTCGTCAATGACTGCAAGGCAATAAATTCTACGCCAGAGTTCTCGATACCCCTACTTTTTAACAACGCTGGCAATTTTTTCCTTTCAATAACTGACTCGTTCAAAGAGAGTTGCAATGATTTGATTGCGAAATTCAACATCAGCTTTAAAAAACCTACAGAGGAAAATTGTTACCAAATGATCTTTCCTTCTGAAATATTCTATCAGATTTTTTTAAATATTACGGATCCAGTGGACTTTATTCACTTCTGTCAGACATGCCAATTCTTGAATAAATTATCTCACGAGAAAGATTTTCGCCTTTTATTCTTGCGAGGAACTAACGGAGAAAATGGAGCAGTGGATAGAGCATGGAAGAAACAAGTAGCAGCCGAATTGGAATTTTCTGGAGCGGTTTCGGGTTCAAATACAAGAGAACCGATGCATCCAAAGTATCTGAGAATGAGTTTTCCTTGGTGGATACTTAGATCACGATATCACAAGTATCTTTCAACCAAAGATACCTATGAAACTGCAAAAATAACATATAATTCCCTGCAATTTGAAAAAAAATCTTTAGTGAAACCCTGCGACATCCCGATCATTACAAATAAACCCACTCTATCGACACTAGAAATCTCATTTACAGAGTTTAGCGATAATGTAAGTAGTAATTTTTCCTCTATGAAAGCCTCAATGATAAAAGAATATGACGATGCAACTCACAAAATCACTACTATTTATATGAACTTTATTGGATATAACGGCAACCTTTTCATTCTTCCTCCCGAATTACTTTGTTACATATTTTCACATCTCAGAAACCAAAAAGATTTTAACAACTTCTCTGCTACCTGTGTTTTCCTGAATAAAATGTCTTACAGCAAAGATCTTCACAATTTATTGGAAACATATAGTATAGATTTCACTATTGGACTTGATGGACTTGACAAAATTTATAGAGCATGGTTTAAACTCCAAGAGGCCCAATGCAATTGGGAGTGTTATATAAAACTTCAATTTAGTCCATATAGTATGCATTACCATGGCGAAAATGAACGTTACAAAGCCATGAAAGCATCTCTAGCTGAAAAAAGACTGGTTTATTATTTCTTAACAAAAAAATGATTCAGCAAATTTGGGCAATGAAAATCCCATTATAACCTAAACTACTTCCAGGGAATGGAACTTCTACCATCATTGCATTCCCCCTTCCCGCCTCCTACCTCAAGCCCTTGTCCCTTTAAAAATCCCACGCTTGGTCTGTGCGACCACACCCGCCCCTAAACCAAAGAGCATGGCCAGAATCGCCAGCATGGTCCCGAAGATGGGAATTGCGGTTAAGAAGAAATAAACCACCATGCCACAGAATAAGACCGGCAAGCGATTGGGTTTAAGTCGGACTTTTTTAAAGGCCCAGTTAGAAGCCCAGAAGATGGAGTAAATTTTTGCAGTGTAGAGCCCGATGATGTTTGCAGCAAGAAGGGTTAAGGCAAAAGGGACTCCCAAGATGGTCATGAGGAGTACCAAGCAGGCAATAGGCAGACCAACAAGCAGAACAAGACCAAAGCCCAAGGATTTGAGAGGACGCGTTTGAAGCACTTGCAGAGCCGCTTCAAGATTCTTTGGAAAAATCTTGATGAGAATGGCCCCAATGACAAACGTGTAGATGAAATTCATTAGGATCGCTAAGACCTTTGAGCCAAAGAGCAGTTTTTGAATCCATGTCCCTTCAATAAGCTTGTGAACTAAGGTGGGATGACGAACTACTTTGCCGCCGACAAAGGCCCCCGGTTCAATCCAGACGTCTTTGCTGCTTTTATAATCCACACACCCGCCAATATAAGCGCGGGAAGTGATCCTCATTTCGCCCATATAACCCTTGAGATTATGTCCAATATGGGCAGAAAGGCGTACATTAGAGGCAATGATTGTCGCATCAGAACCAATCGTGGCTCCTAGCTCGACATTAGCAGCTGTTGCGACAAGGCTTCCCTTAATCGTTGCAGAGGGGAGTAATTGAAGATTTCCGCTCACCGCTGTCACATTGTTGCCAATCGTTCCAGACATTAAAACCTGTCCTCCCAAAACACGGCAATTTTGAGAGACATGTCCAGAAATGTCGGTACTGCCTGCGCAAATCAACACATCTCCATTGACAACACCGTCGATGACGACCTGCTCTGCAAGAACATAGACATCCCCGTTCACTGTTCCAGAGATCTCTACACTGCGTCCAGATGCAAAATAATTTCCTTCGTAGACCTCCCCTGACATGAGAACAACGACATTTTGCTCTTCAAGGGCACCTTCTTGGGCATGTAAGAACAGGCAAGAACAGAGCAAAAAGAAATAGGCTATCCAGCGCATACAAACACCCTGCTTTCTTTTTGGTGGAAGGAATGCACATAGCGTTGAACACTTTCTTCAAGCATGTCTTTGGCGTTTTGAATCTCGATGGCATTTTTTCTCTGACGCGCATCGGTGATGGCGCTCAGCTGCTCCATATTAAGCAGCGTTAATTTGGGATGGTGTGAGAGTGAGGGATCGACATTGCGAGGCATGCTAAGATCGAAGATCAGTTGGGTAGAATAAGCATCTGTTTGAGAGGAAACGATGTAATGCGGCGCATTTGAGCCGCTGATCACAAGAGGATAATCCTTCCAGCTTGTTAGTTGATCCCAGGATAAAAGAGAAAGCCCCTCTTTTTCTGCCATCGCTTGAGCCAAGTGAGGAGAGCGCGTACAAAGTGCCATTTGTTGCATTCCCTTTCGTTTAAAATAGGCCATGATCCTTCGGTTAATCTCTGAATTGCCGATAAAAAGAAGCGGTATTTCCAAAAGGTCTTTTAGCAAATGCTGGCTGATCTCAAACAGGATCTTTGCGATGGTCACCTGATTTTGAGAAAAGGAAAGGTTAGATCTAATCTCCTTGCCCACTTTAAGCGACTTTTGAAACAGATAATGCATGGAGCTAGGCAGTGGATAATGAGCAACTGTCTGCTCATAAGCAACTTTGACCTGCCTTTGGATTTCTGATTCAGCGAGAATCGCGCTATCGAGCCCAGATGCCACTTGTGCAAGATGTAAAAAACAATCCAATCCGAAATAGGAATAGAGTTTGTGTTCAAAAGCAGTGGGAATTGCTTCTCTTAAAACGTTCAGTAAATCGCTATGTGCAAGAGCTAGGTCATCACCACTAAAATAGACTTCTGTGCGATTGCATGTTGTAAGCACAACACAAGCGTATTGCTCTGCAATTTGACTCATTTTAGATAGCTGCATTTGGCATGCTTTAGAGACACATTCCCGAATGCCAATTTCAGCAGACTTGAAGCTGATTCCAAGAACACCAATGCGCATGAGACAATCCAACAAGCTTAAATTGCAGAAAGCTCGTTATAACTTTGGAGGATTTAAATGTCACGTTTACTCAACACCTTCTGAACAAGCTCAAAAGAAAATCCCTTTCGGCACAATTTCGCCATGAGCTTTCTCATTTCATGAGGGTCTTTGCGATCGATTTTGTGTGCATTTTTTTCGAGCCATCGTTGCAATACTACAGCATCGGAAGATGCTGTGTTTTGAAGTGCTTTGTGCAATAGAGATTCATCGACCTTTTTAGCTTTTAGCTTAAAAAACACAGCCCTTTCGCTTTGTCCCTTTCTAAGCTCTTTAGCGACGATCCTGGCGATTTCCTGATCATCGTCCAAAAAGCCCTTTTCTTGACAGTAAGCGATAATGCTTGCAGAGGCCTCATGGGAGAGCCCCTTGGAAAGGAGCTTAGCCTTGAGCTCATGAGACAGCAGGGCCCGTCTAGAGAGCCAATAGAGGGCGTATTTCCTGCCCGCAGTGAGCTCGAGCTGAAAAAAACGAGTCTGGAAATCCTCCCATGTCAAATGGGTAGGAATCTTTCGTAACTCACTGAAAAATAAAGACTTACTCACCTCTTTCCATAGCTGCCCCTCCCATAGGAGAAGAAGGGTTTTTGGATCATCTTTTTTTTGTTGCAGCTCTAATCCCATAACAATGAAGGCCTTATATCTTAAAAATTGACTGGCTCAAATTGCAATTATAATCAAAAAGGGATATAATGAAAGAGTACCCGGAGGAGATTATGTTAGATTCAGTAAGTTTCAATACCCACAATGTTTATTCCCATCAGCAGCATTCAGAGGATTTCTTCAATTCACCTGGCTTTATTCGAAATGAGCTCTCATTCATCACCCATCAGATCAATGAAGATGATCAGGCTTTTAAACGCGGCCAAGAGGAAATCAAAAAGGCTACCGAAGGAAGTTGAAGAATAAATCTAGTCTTAGTATTCTTAAAATAAAGAATAGATAATCTTTCCTTTAAAGGCCTGAGAATGAGCATACCTAGTAATATCCCGCCCAACTATGCAAAGGCCCTTGAAGGCATGGTACAAGCTGCCGAAGCCCAGAAAATGTCGATGGAAAAGGTCGATCCCACTGGGGTTTGGACAAAATTTTTAGGCCAATCAGGCGCAGGAATCCAACCTACACCAGAACAGGTTAAAGCCTTTATTAATGGGATTCTAAAAATGCTTGCCATCGAAATCAAGAGAGAGGCCAAAAAGATGAAGGAAGTCCTTCAAGAACAAAAAAGAGCCGCCTCTGGGGGCTAATACCAATCCTAGGATGGGTATAATTTCCCTCTTTCTACAAGGTATGCTATTATTTCCAGCATGCAACCCCAAGAAGAATGTACAGATATTTTTACAGTCGCCCCGGAAGAGTCAGCACTCCGCCTGGATAAGCTGCTGTCGCAACATTTTCAAGACTATTCGCGCACCTATTTTCAGTTCCTAATCGAACAAGGATGCGTTCTGGTCAATGGCCAGCGTTTGAAAAAAAGAGCCTCTCCCAAAGCAGGAGATGAGATAGAAGTGTGCTTTCTCCTAACTCCAGAAATTTCTCTGGAGCCGCAAAACATTCCCCTAGATATTCTTTATGAAGATGAGCACCTAATCGCTGTGAATAAACCCGCTGGCATGGTCGTCCATCCTGCACCGGGACATCCCAAAGACACTTTTGTCAACGCTCTCTTGTTTCATTGTCAGCAACTGCAGGGAAGCGATCCATTGCGGCCGGGAATTGTGCATAGGCTCGATAAGGATACCTCGGGAGTTCTCCTTGCAGCAAAAACATCGCAATGCCATGCCAAACTCGTTGAGTTATTCTCCGAGAGAAAAATCCAAAAATACTATTTCGCTGTGTGTGTGGGGACTCCCAAAGAGGGATTGATCGATGCTGCCATAAAGCGTCATCCTGTCCACCGCAAGGAAATGACAGTCAATTTACAAGAGGGCAAAGAAGCGAAGAGCATTTGCCGCGTGCTTAGCAAAAATGCATCTCTTTCCTTCGTCGAAGTGCAGCTCCTCACTGGACGCACGCATCAAATCCGCGTGCATCTTAAATATTTGGGAGCGCCTGTTTTAGGCGATCCTGTGTACGGATCTGTGAACGCCAACAAAAAATTTAATGCAAGCAGGCAACTTTTACATGCCGGCCGCGTTGAGTTTAATCACCCCATGACAAGCAAACCATTAAGTATTAGCGCACCACTGCCTTTAGATCTTTTAGACAGGAAATTGTCACTAGCTCAATAGTCCAAGTTGCGTTATAATCCGTTATGTGGGTATAAAATTTTTCAATTTCTAGCTGAGAGGTTAACTGAAAAGTTAGTCTCTGCTTAAGACAATCAAATGAGGATCGAAACATGAAAGAATTCGTAGAATATATCGTCAAGAATCTTGTCGACAATCCTGACAAAGTACGCATCAATGAAATCGGCGGCACACATACGCTCATCATCGAACTCTCCGTAGAAAAGTCAGATATCGGCAAAATCATCGGCAAAAAAGGGAAAACGATCAATGCGATCCGCACTCTTTTAATGTCGGTTGCAAGCCGCAATGGGATCCGCGTCAATCTCGAAATCATCGAAGAAGGCGCTGAAACTAAAGCGTAATTGAAGCTTTAGCCTTTATCCGAGAAGTGACAACCCATCATTTAGGAAGATATGGGGAGATCATTGCTTTGCGCGAATTAATGAGTCCTGCCTTGTATTTCAAGACAGCGATTGGCAAAGCGTCTTTGTCCGCAATGATCTTTTTCGGAAGAGGCATGAAGCTTTCTGCAAAGATCTGATCATACTCCTTAGCTCTTTTTCCATAGAACTCCACAGAAAGCCCATCTTTTTCGAGCTGTGGTGAAGAGCGGAAGGCGTTTAAAAAGCCTTTCAAGTGCTCGATGGACTGCTCGGTGAAGGGAATCCAGATCCACAATTCATCTTTGTGCTCAAAACCACCTTCCCTTCCTGCATAGAGATCTTCTGCACCCGCAATCGTGCTGATCATTTGCATATGCAGGTCCACTTCTTGCTTATCCCTGACAACATCTTGGATCATGTCGTACCATCTCTTTCTCAGAAGGGCAACATTTTTAGCATAAGTGGGATAATTGCGCGAAAACATTTTCATTTGACCCACGCGACAGCATGTGTTCTGCTCTTTGGTATCCACAAAAAAAGTCGTGGGTTTTCCTTTAGCGCATGTTAAAATGCTCTCTTCCGCAGCTTCTTCTTTAGAGAGATAAATCTTGCGGTAGAGAGAATACATGTCCTTATTTTGTAAGATACGGGCGGCTGCCTTGTCGACAAAATCTTTATCGCGAGGAATATCGTTCAAAGTGATGATCTCTACATCCTTTTGAAGGAAAATGGACTTCAGCCTGTTCAATAATTGAACGACGCATTCTAAATCGCGCTGAGAAACTTTTGTCAAAAGGTCTGTATCATCGCAAATGCCATAGAGAAAATGGAGATATTCGATCACTTCACGCATAGGATCGATGAAAAAGTCCTTCTTGCCTTCCATAGCAAGCTGCTTATTGATAAGCCGGCTCATCAAGCGCTTATGCTTAGAGGAAGAAAGATCTTTAGAGCATTCAGCGACCTGCTTATCGACTTGGGGACCGCTCATTCCACCCAGGCCAAAACGGTCATTGATCGCAAAGGCCATTTCCGCACACAGCACATTGGAAGATTGGGTATCAGCAATGATGGCAAGTGGTGCAGATGCCGTTTGAAGGTTGCTCTTATGGTGGTCGATGACGCTGATCACTTCAAAATAGGCGGGGATCTTTGTCTCCTCGCGGTTACAAAAATCGCGCAGGGTGACAGTGCCAAGCAACGGTTTATGTAGGTCGCTGGACTGGATAATTCCAAGAGGAATCAATTTACCATCCACATCTGGAGCTGTCACGCTTAAGTAGGGATAGTTGCCCATTTTGCTGCGGATCTCATCGACGTCATCGCGGTAGCTCACAAACTGGGGACGAAATCCAAAAACGTCCGTTTTGACGCTTAAAGCAACATCCAGCCGATCGTAATAGTTGCGCACCTTTTGAATAGCAACATCCAGTCCCTTAATGATCTCTTCTAAGTAACCAAAAATCTTTGATCGATCTTCTATAAAAGATCCTTTCTTATCAAAAAGCGCTGAAGCATGTAGCGTCTGAACCTGACTGACAAATTTCTGAAGGTCAAAAAGCGAAAAGCCTTTCATGGCCTCTGCATATTCTTCAAAAGTAGCGTTTAATCCCTTCTTCACTTTTAAAACTTTTTCCAGGTAATCCTGTAAAAGTTTTCTTTGCTTTTCCGTTAGATCTTGCGCAGGTTTTAGCTCGCCAAGCTTTTTAAGAAAGATGTCTTTGTAAAACTGAGAAAGGTCTGTTTTTGCAATCTTTGGCTTAGCAAACAGAGCAATCATTTTGACGTAGAGATGTTTTTCAAACCATCTCAGGCAGTTATTGAACATCAAAATGACCTGGCGGACTCCCTCCACATCAAAGCTGCGCCAGTCGCCCAAATAATACCCTTGCGCATCGACAAGGACCACAGCATTTTCCGAGCGCTGGTGGTCGATCGTAATCGCAGACTCTTCTGTCTGTTTATGCACAAGACCTTTCTGGGTCATGAGTTCCATTCCAGACAGAGCTAAAGAAGAGCGTGTTTTAGCCAAATGGTCGAAGACGCCGTTTCCAAAAATTTGATGGAATAGAAACCCAATCTCTACGGAAGAAATAGGAGCGCCTCCAGGCACATTCCAAAGATGCAACCCTTCCGCAACCCTTGCGGTAAAGGCGTCTACCCATCCCCAAAAAGAAGCAATCGTTGTATCTAGATCCGGAGAGCTATGAGCTGTGACATAGTGGGAGCCCGAAAACACCTTTCCCATTCCAATGGGAAATAGAATTTGAAACTCATCGCGAGGGACCCATTTACCTGCAATCTTAGCTCTGATCCGATAATTTTCGTCCGCACTTAAATGAGAGAACTGATTGAGCCACAGCTCAAAATGGAAAAAAGAATAGTGGTGAAGAATTTTCAAAGCATTGATCTGCTCGATGAATTCCAAAACGGCGGGTAGCAAAAAGCAAGGCGTCTTGGTTTTCTGAATCAACTCAGAGAGGAGGTGATTCACTTTCTCTTGCTTTTCTTTTCCACTTAAGCGCTGGAAATCCTTACTAGAAAATTCTTTAAGGCGCTTGGGAAGATCGTCGAACTTCTGGGTGGCGATCTTAAAATCGCCAAGCAGCTTTGTTTCGCCTTCGCCTCGAGGGCTAGACGTCTCCTTCTTTCCCGAGCTTTTTGCCATAAAAAATCACACACTCTTGAAAAAATTGGATTGAGCAGGACTCGAACCTGCGACCACCCGCTTAGAAGGCGGGTGCTCTATCCAGCTGAGCTATCAATCCAAAACCTTTATCTTACACCATATCCTGTTGATTTGTAAAGTACCAGAGTCTAAGGGTCCTCTGGAAGCACATCCAGCCCCGCGTTGAACTCCTTCTCATTGGCCTGGCTTCGGAAGACATCTTCCTGGCCTTGGGTCAACTTGTCGTAGTCGTGGAAGGAACGCACGATATGAGGCCTTACAAAAATGATTATATTGCGCTTTTCATCATGTTTTCGCGTTTTGCTAAAAGCAGCGCCAATCCACGGCAAGCCACCAAGGCATGGAATTCCAGCCTTATGCTGACTTTTTGTATTGCGGATCATCCCGCTGAGCACAAGAAAATGTTTGTCAGGCACATGGACGTGTGTCGCCATATTTGTCTTCGTAGTGCGAATCCCATTAACCTGCTGATTGCTTGTCATCGGATCGTGGTCGATGCTTTCTGTAATCTCTTCATTCAGCTGCATAGTAATCACATCCCCTTCGCCAAGGCGAGGAGTAATGCTCAAACTGACCCCGATATCTCGATATTCAATGTTAGCGGTTGTCTGCTGGCTTTGCCCAATCGTCTGGACTACAGATCCTGTAAAAGGAATATTATCCCCGACGAAAATGGTCGAATTCTTATTGTCTTGAGTGATGATCTTTTGATTGAGGACGATCGTGCTGCTGCCATCCATCTGCAGCGCAGAAACTAGCGATCCCAAAGACAAATAGGATTTACCCTTGTGCATGATCATATCGCCGATGACACCGAGATCAAATCCAGGCACAAGAGGAATTTGATTCAAGCCTGTCGGCGTATTTGTCGCATTGATCCCCTGCATCGTCGACGCAAAGCTACCGGGAAGATTGGTTCCTGGGGCAAAGTTCCCCATCCCGAAACCGAGCTTATTGTTGTACTGACCGCCTGCAGCCCACTGCAAGCCGAACTCCATACTTTTCTTTACATCCGTTTCGATGACGAGCACTTCAATAAAGACTTGGCGCAAAGGAATATCCAGACTAGCCACCAAAGAACTCACCTTTTTCAAGGTGGCTGGATCGGCAGAAAAAAGCATAGAGTTAGTCGCTTTCACCCACTGCAGAGACTGAATCGCATTGATGAGTTTAAGAGGAGCATCGGGCTGATTTCTGAGATCCGCAGCCACCTTCTTAAGGGCTTCTTCAATCTCAGGGCCTTCATGGTATTGAAGTTTATAAACGAAGAATTCATAGCGCTCGCTATCGCGATGATCAAAACGAATATCATTGGATGCAAGCAATCCCCTCATCGGCTTGGAAGCATCAGAAGGAACTACGCCCTCATTGCGATGAATGACCAAATATCCCGACTCGGATGCCACATCGCAACCATGCGCCTGTAGCAATTGAACCAAAGCTTGCACGACAGCTTCCGGACTGACTGATTTGCCCGTCGTCAGCGAGATATTAAATTTGAGATCACGACTATCGTAAATGAAATTTTCCCCTGAAATTCTGGAGACAAAACGAATGAACTCAATGATAGGAACATCATTGAAATGGATGCTGTGGCCGCTAGAAACGGACGGATATTCCTCTAGGCTCTCTGTCGCACATAAAGGAAAATGCTGCGAAGTAAGTAGCACACTCGCTAGGCCGCCACGTAAGATTATCTGACGCAATTTATTTGTCTTCATCGGTCTCAATTTTCAGGGCTTGCACGAACATTATATCCAGCTTCACACATTTTTGAATAGAAAATTTCAAAACACGCGGAAAAACCGAGTTTAAATAAATTTTAACATCCCATTTCAGATCGCAACCTTTTAAACCGAAAACAAAAAAATGCTTTAATGAATCTTTACAACTTGATCAAAACACACTGAGTGTGAAATCATTTATGACACCACCCCCGAAGGAGAGACAAAAGTGAAAGGCGTAACGATCGACAATCTCGAAATGAAAGACCACGTGCGATGGGCGCACGACCAAAATCACCTCGATACAACGTATGTCACTGAAGCAAGAGAGATTGCCCATCATCCCGAAATCCTCGGGATGTCGATCATCTACCCTTCCAAACTTGAAGAACTGTTCGAACTGCAAAAGAGAAACCAACACTGGGCTTTCTTTACTCCCCCGGATAATTTTCAGCTATTCAGAAAACGTTTCTTTTCGTACCGTTTGTTTCCAAGCATCCATTGGGAAGAAAAAGAAGAAGGCGAAGAAGAAAACGCATCGGAAGAAGAAGATCCAAACCTGAATCTCATTAGCGCTATCATGAAAATTCAAGCGCCGGAAACGAAAGCCGCAAAACTCTTCGCAAAAGACAAAGACACCATGCTCAACCTTCTTGAATCTATCCAGTGGATCAACAGGCTTATAAAACATATCCACGCCCGCAAAATGCAATATCAGAAGGGGTAACCGTGATCCGTCTGTCTATTCTAGGCTCTCAAGGCAAAATGGGAAAAAGGGTGCATGAACTAGCTCTCAACGATCCTGAAGTCTGTGTTGCCAGAACCTATTCTAGACAAGATACAGATCTAGAGAGTGCATTTGCAGCGTGCGATGTGGCCATCGACTTTACCTCTCCTCAAGCCACCCTAGAGCACCTAAACGCTGCCCTCAAAGCTAAAAAGCCCCTCGTCCTCGGCACTACCGGCCACTCAGAAAAAGAGTTAAAGGCCATTGAAATAGCCTCTCAGACCATCCCCATCCTCTATTCCCCCAATTTCAGCCTGGGGATTGCTCTTTGCATGGACACCGCTCAGCGCATCTCCAAGGCACTTGGCAGCGACTGCTCCATCGAAATCCTTGAAACCCATCACGTGCACAAGAAAGACAGCCCCAGCGGCACCGCACTAGCCCTAGCAAGCGCAACGGGCAAAGAAGCTTCCATTTCTTCGATCCGAACAGGAGAAGTGATTGGGGAACATACGGTGATTTTTAAATGCGGTCTGGAAAGGCTTGAGCTCAAGCACACCGCGCACTCTCGGGATGCATTTGCTCTAGGAGCCATAAAGGGGGCCAAATTCTTACTAAAACAGCCCCCTGGGCTTTACAAGACGGAAGATTTAATTCAGTAGACCTCTATAGAATTCAGCCAATGCCTTATAATGGTCTCCTCCAAAAACATCGCCAACGTTTTCATGGGTCCACATCAACTGGTCTGCATACCGCTGAATCTCTTCAGGGGTGTGGTATTCTAGAATCACCTTCTTGGTAATTCTTTTAATATCGCCCAGATCGATGTTGTTAATACCATTCTGACCTAAAATATCGGCAACATGCAGAGCAGCTTCATCAAAAGTATCAGGGGTGATTGTATCGAGATTATTCCTTGCAAAGAGATCAACCAAGAACACATCAGCATCATAACAATTACGAATGATAATATTTGCGCGGTCTATACCTATCTTGTTTAACTCTATTTCAAACTGCTGACATTCCTCTTTAGAATGAAGGTTTAAGATCATTGTTGTAATCAACCCTCTTAGCACCCTGTCACCTTTAAGCATTAACTTTTCTTCCATATCGCTATGACAAGAAATTAAAAGCTCTTTAACATGCGAAATCATCTTCTCAACAGTTTCTGGACTGATCTCTCCAAGTGGCTGGCTTGCAAAAGAATAAAGGATTTCGTGACAAACAGAATTACAAATCGTTCGCAATATAGGACTATAAAGATCGTCCTCAGTTATAAAAAAGATCTTCTCTTTATAGAGTTTAAGCTTATCTTGAGCATAAATGAAAAATGCATCGCTGTGGAACTCATCAAGCTTTGCGGCTTCACGACTGAATATAATTAAACATTTTCCGATCGCAGGAAATGGATTGGAGAGAAGATCCAAATTGAAGCTTGTCTTCTGTCCTTCTATCATTTCTTCTTGAACTTCAGCTTCTTTTGAAAATGAATGTTGTAGCGCTCCGTGTAGATGAGTTGGGCTCGGTTGCACCTTGACCGTTTTTTGAAAATTGATGAAGTCTTCAGGTAATTCATTCAAGTATTCCCAGTATGCATTAAAGCTTTGAAGGGATAATTCCTTTACCTTTTCCTTGAAAAAACAAATCTGTACGATTTTAGACTGAAACACCTGATTCGCTAGCTTGCATGTTTTAGCTAGAAGAACAAAACTCTGAGAATCGGTGACGCATGTAAAAATCTGTGTAAAAATGTCTTCGTGTAGAATCGAAACATCGCAACCTGGATCGATGCAAGCATTCGAAATAGTGAGGCTATTGTCCTCATTCAGACAAGATTTCCCGGGACCTACTTCGTTTGATTCAGCAATGCCCTCATTGTTAATAACTGCAACAATGCGACGTTGCCACTCAGGTGCCTCAAGGGGATCCTGCTTGCAAAGCTGAAACACCCCGCTAATCTTTGATTTTTGATCCTCGCTTAACCCATAGGTCTCCAGGGATTGAAGGGCAAGGTCTGGACGATCGTTGGAAGCATGCCGGACGGCTTGCCTTAAAACTGTCTCTGGGACTTTACATCCTGAATTGATACTGTGCGTCATTTTAATACCTTTTTTATTTTTTATTTTAAATAATTTGTAAATTTTATATTAATTTAGCAAATCTAAATAGAATTCAGCCAGTGACTTATAATAATCCTTTCCGATTACATCGCCGTTTTCATACATGGCGTACAACGTTTCTGCATACTGCTCAATCTCTTCAGGTGCGTAGTGTTCTAAAATCACCTTCTTGGTAATTCTTTTAATATCATCTATATCGATCTCAACGCCTTCCCGATGAAACAAATAGGCAACCCCCTGAACAGCTTCATCAACAGCATCCGGCGAGATTGCTTCCAGATTATTCCATTCAAAGAATCGATTTAACATTTCATAAGCATTTTCAAGATCACGATCATAATAAGTATGACGAATTAAAAAATCTGCGCGGTCTATACCTACCTTGTTTAACTCTATTGCAAACTGCTGATATTCCTTTATAGAATGAAGATCTAAGATCATTTTTGTAATTAACACTCTTAGCACCTCGTCACCTTTTAGATTTATTTCTCCTTCTATATCGCTGTGAATGGAGATTAAGAGCTCTTTAACATGCGAAATTATCTTCTCAAAAGTTTCTGGAGTGATCTCTCCAAGAGGCTGGCTTGCAAAAGAAAAAAGGATTTCGTGACAAACAGAATTACAAATCGTTCGCAATATAGGACTATAAAGATCGTCCTCAGTAATAAAACAGATCTCCTTTTTATAGAGTTGAAGCTTATCTTG
>JAHFTO010000035.1 GCA_023269355.1 Chlamydiota bacterium
ACTCCAGGCGATTGTCGCGTTGACCCAGCAGACGAAAAAAGAACCTGGCCAAGCGCTGATCGTGTGTCCGACATCTCTTCTTTATAACTGGAAAGAGGAATTTGCTAAGTTCAATCCGAAATTCAAAGTCACAGTTGTTGATGGGATTCCTACAAATCGCAAAAAAATCATCGACCAGATCGATGATTTTGATGTGATGATTACTTCCTATACTCTTCTTCAAAAGGACATCGAGTACTACAAAAATATTAACTTCAAATATGTGATCCTTGACGAGGCTCAACATATTAAGAATCGCGGGACGCGTAATGCAAAATCAGTCAAAATGATTGCCGCTGACCATCGCTTGATTCTCTCCGGTACGCCGATTGAAAATTCACTCGATGAGCTCTGGAGCTTGTTTGACTTCTTGATGCCGGGCTTTTTGGGAACCTATGACAGGTTTTTAGAAAAGTACATTCGAGTTTCTGGCAAGGAACTCGCAAAGAATCTCGATTATCTCAAGAAAAAAGTTTCTCCCTTTATTTTACGCAGGATGAAAGCAGATGTGCTCGACGATCTGCCTCCTGTGTCTGAGCTGATTTATCGCTGCCAGCTGACCGATGTCCAGCAAGAGCTCTACCGTTCCTACGCGCAGTCTGCTAGAGATGAACTCGTCAAGTTGGTTCAGCGCGATGGATTCGACCGCGTACAGATCCATGTTTTAGCAACGCTCACCCGATTGAAGCAAATCTGCTGTCACCCTGCGATCTTTGCTAAAGAAAAGGCAGAGCCAGGAGATTCTGCAAAATATGAAATGCTCATGGACCTTCTGCAAACACTAATCGAAGGTAAACATAAGACAGTCATTTTCTCCCAGTACACGCGTATGCTTCAGATCATGAAAGAAGATTTTGAAGCCAAGGGGATCCGCTTTGCCTATCTCGACGGCTCTAGCAAAAACCGTCTGGATGTGGTCAAGCAGTTTAATGAGGATAAGGAAATTCCTGTCTTCTTAGTTTCGCTCAAAGCTGGAGGCACCGGTCTTAACCTCGTCGGCGCGGATACCGTGATCCATTACGACATGTGGTGGAACCCTGCCGTCGAGAGCCAAGCGACCGACCGCGTACACCGCTTGGGACAAAAAAATTCCGTGTCGGCTTACAAACTCATTACTTTGAATACTATCGAAGAAAAAATTGCAGAAATGCAAAAGAGGAAAAAAGGGTTGGTCAAGAAAGTCGTAAGCTGCGATGATGAAGCGATGGCGAAACTCACGTGGGAAGATGTGTTAGAGCTCTTAAAAACTTAACTCAATCAATTTATGGCATCAGGAAATCAATACAATTTGAAACAAATTTTAGATAAACTTGGCCGTCGCATGTTTGATAAATTCGGCCAGGTCTCCGGAATTTTCTCAAGCGATATCGGTATCGATTTAGGGACAGCGAACACTCTTGTCTACGTCCGTGGAAAGGGGATTGTTCTGGCTGAACCCTCAGTCGTTGCTGTCGATTCTACGACCAATGAAGTGCTTGCGGTCGGCCATAAAGCCAAAGCGATGCTCGGCAAAACTCCTCGAAAAATCCACGCCGTTCGCCCTATGAAAGATGGCGTCATCGCCGATTTTGAAATAGCAGAAGGAATGATCAAAGCCCTGCTCAAAAGAGTCACTCCTGCGCGTGCTTTATTTCGCCCCAAAATTTTGATCGCAGTTCCCTCAGGCATCACCGGTGTTGAAAAAAGAGCCGTAGAAGATTCCGCTCTCAGAGCCGGCGCTCAAGAAGTTCTTTTGATGGAAGAGCCGATGGCGGCAGCGATTGGTGCAGATCTTCCTGTACATGAACCTTCCGCAAACATGATCATCGACATCGGCGGCGGTACAACAGAGATCGCAATTATTTCTCTTGGCGGTATCGTGGAATCCCGCTCGCTTCGCATTGCAGGGGATGAATTCGATGAGTGCGTTGTCAATTATATGCGCCGCACTTACAACCTGATGATCGGGCCGAGAACTGCGGAAGAGATCAAGATGACCATCGGGTCCGCCTATCCGCTCGGAGATCACGAACTTGAGATGGAAGTGCGCGGACGGGATCAAGTTGCAGGCTTGCCCATCACCAAGCGCATTAACTCTGTGGAGATCCGCGAGTGCTTGGCTGAACCCATCCAACAAATTGTCGAAAGCGTCAAACTGACGCTAGAAAAATGCCCTCCTGAGCTTGCTGCAGACCTCGTCGAACGAGGAATGGTCTTAGCTGGCGGCGGCGCCTTGATCAAAGGTCTGGATAAGGCCTTGATCAAAGAGACCGGACTTCCTGTGATCATAGCTCCAAATCCTCTGCTCGCCGTTTGTCTTGGCACAGGAAAAGCTCTTGAATACCTAGACAAGTTCAAAAAGAGCAAGTCTATGGTCTCCTAATGTTGAACCTTCCTGCTGAGTGGAAGAGCAACTCGCGTCTTATTTCCCTCATTGAGGATGCTTCTGCACTCTGCAAACCAAACAGCATTCATTTCTGCGACGGATCCAAAGAAGAATTCCAAGCAATATCGCAGCAGCTCGTGAAAAGCGGAACATTCGTCCCGCTGAATCCCCAAAAACGTCCCCACTCCTTTTGGTGCCATTCCTCTCCTTCTGATGTGGCTAGAGTGGAAGAGGCCACGTTTATATGCTCTCGCTTAAAACAGGATGCAGGGCCTACCAATAACTGGCGTGATCCTCAAGAAATGCTGGCCTTGCTTAAGTCAAAATTTAATGGCGCAATGAAGGGGCGGACGATGTATGTCATCCCTTATTGCATGGGGCCTTTAGGTTCCCCTTCGAGCCGCTTTGGCATCCAGATCACCGATTCCCCTTATGTCGTCTGCAATATGCACATCATGACACGTAGTGGAAACGATGCTCTGAGGGCACTTGGCAATGGATTTTTTGTCCCATGCATGCATACCGTAGGGGTTCCATTAGCCCAGGGCCAAAAAGATCTGTCATGGCCCTGCTCAGAAGAAAAATACATCGTCCACTTCCCTGAAGAAAAAAGCATCTGGTCCTTTGGGAGCGGATACGGCGGCAATGCGCTGCTGGGCAAAAAGAGCTTTGCACTCCGTATTGCCTCTGCCATGGCCAAAGAAGAAGGCTGGATGGCAGAGCATATGTTGATCTTAGGGATCACAAATCCCGAAGGGAAAAAGAAGTATTTCGCAGCCGCCTTTCCCAGTGCTTGCGGTAAGACAAATCTCGCCATGATGCTACCGACCCTCAAAGGCTGGAAAATAGAATGTGTAGGAGATGACATTGCTTGGATGCACTTTGGAAAAGAGGGAAGATTGCACGCCATCAATCCAGAGTCGGGCTTTTTTGGGGTTGCCCCCGGCACCTCGCTCAAATCCAATCCCAATGCCATGCGCACCATTGCAAGTCATTCCATTTTCACCAATACCGCCCTCACCGATGATAAGGACGTCTGGTGGGAAGGGATGACACCAGAGCTTCCATCTCACCTGATCGATTGGACGGGCAAGGATTGGACACCAGGTTGCGGACGAACAGCTGCCCACCCCAATGCGAGATTTACAACCCCGATTGCTCAGTGCCCAGTTGTCGATCCCAGTTATCAGAATCCAGGTGGTGTGCCTATTTCAGGAATTATATTTGGTGGGCGAAGATCCTCCGTAGTTCCCCTTGTTTACGAAGCCCTTTCTTGGGCGCATGGGGTCTTCATCGGAGCCTCTGTGTCTTCTGAAATGACCGCTGCTGCCGCAGGTGTTGTCGGCAAGCTCCGCCACGACCCCTTCGCCATGCTCCCATTCTGCGGCTACAACATGGGCGACTATTTTGCCCACTGGCTGAAGATGGGTGAAAAAAGAACCATGCCCCGCGTTTTTCACGTCAACTGGTTCCGCAAAGATTCCTCTGGGAAATTTCTCTGGCCTGGATTTGGAGAAAACAGCCGCGTCCTAAAGTGGATGTTTGAGCGTTGCGATGACCGAGCTGCAGCAGAACTTTCTCCGATCGGATATCTTCCTGCAAAAAAAAGCATGGATCTATCTGGATTAGATGTTTCGGATGATACCTTCGATCAGCTCTTTGAAGTGGAGAAAGATGCTTGGCAAAAAGAAGTGCAAGAACTGGAATCTTATTTTTCTCTTTTTGGTGAGCGTCTTCCGCAAGGCATTAAAGAGCAACTTCAAGACTTGCGTTCGAGATTAACTAGACCTTAGGGCCTTCGCAATCGGCATACGGGCCACTTTGAGTCCCGCCAAGCTAGAAGCGACAATCGCTGAAAGAACGCTCAATACAACCGTTCTGACAACCATATCTGTAGAGAAATAGAAAGAGAGGAAAAATTGCCGCGTAGAGCCAGGACCTGGCGGCATGAGCACTTGTTTATGCAGAAGTCCTTTAGAAACAGCTGCAGTGATCGCAACTCCCAGCAAGCTGCCGAGGAGGCCAAGAAGCGCACCTTCTAATAGGATGAGTTTCATCACATCCCATGTCGACTCTCCATTGGCGCGTAAATTACCAATCTCTTGCTTTCTTTCTAAAATCGAGGTGGAGATCGTATTAAAAATTCCCAAAAGAACAATGGAAAGAATGATCAGCTGTACGACGTAAAACTGCGTTTCCAGCCAGTCGACAGAGTTTTGGTAATAGACCTTGTCGAGCTCAGCAAAGGAAGCGATCTCTAAATCTGGAAAAGTCTGCGATAACTTGCTTGCCACCTCATTCCAATGGGAGTGATCGGAGAGCCCTAAAGAAATCGATTCCACCCTGTCCGTATTTAGTAACTCTTGCGCTTCATCTAATTGGATGCGGAACACACGGTTGTCAAAATCGGAATTTCCACTATGGAAAATTCCTGTCACTGTCAGTTTATCCTTTGCAATGCTTCCTGTTGTGGACTTTGTATATAAAGTCACTTTATCGCCGGGTTTTACACTCAAAGCTTTTGCCATTCCTTTGCCGAGCAAAATTCCTTTGGGCTGATCAGAAAGAGCAACTCCTTGTTCAATATTCAACGCATCAAAAAATTCAGCCTCTTCTCTAGCATCGATCCCTTGGCCTTGCCCTGTGATCGATAATTTGCCATGGACCAGCATTCCACCGATAGTGACTCTGGGAAAGACATATTCCACAGCAGGATCTTGGTAAAGAGATGTGCGAATCTCTTTCCAGTTTTTAATCCAGTGGTCCCAAGGTTTTTGATAAATCGTACTGCGATATCCCTTTGTGTTCAGCCGGCCATTGCCAGAATGCGCATGGATCGTACTGTTGCTATATTCTGTAAGAACACCTTGAATAAATCCTTGGAACGCAAAAAGCGCGCCGGCGCCAAGAGCAACTGTCATTAAAATAGCAATGGTGCGCCTAATATTGCGCAGAAGGTTTCTAAAACATAAAGACAACATCATGCCAGCACTCCATCATTAAAATGGAAATTCTGATGGGAAAACGTCTGGACCATGGGGTCATGCGTCGTTAAAATGATCGAGATTCCTTTCTCTTCGACAAGTGAAGCAAATAACTCCATAATGCCGCGCCCTGTCTTTTGATCGAGGCTTCCCGTTGGTTCATCGCCGATGATGACCTTTGGCTTTTTAGCAAGGGCCCTTGCAATGGCGACGCGTTGTTTCTGTCCGCCGCTCAGCTCAGATGGCTTCTTATGACGATGTTCCCAAAGACCTACAGCGACAAGGGCTTCCTTTGTCCGCACCTCGATTTCTTCTTTAGACAGATTTTGACGTATGAGGAAATACTCGATATTTTCTTGGGCTGTCAGAACAGGGATTAAATGAAACTGCTGAAAAATAAAACCGATGTCAAATTTACGGATTTCATTCTTTCTTGTGTCGCTCATCTCAGAAAAATTTTCTCCAAGAAAGAGAATTTCACCAGTTTGCAGTGGCTCAATGAGTCCCAGTAAGTTTAAAAGAGTCGATTTTCCTGAGCCGGAAGGGCCTGAGATTGTGATTAGAGAGCAGCTGGGGATATCAAGCGTCAGCTTATTTAGAGCAAAGAACTTTTGCTTGCCCAAAAGGTAGCTGAAACTGACATCTTTTAATGAAAATAAAGGAGTCTTTTTGTTCATGTTAATTTGATATTAATTTCGAATAATTATATCAAATTAGTTATTAAAAAACAATTTTTAATAACTTTGAAAATAAATAATTTATTCCATTTTATATCTCTTTAAGCTAGAGTGTTTTCTTAAATAAGGAGCTGAAAAATGCGCATTGTCATTCAAAGAGTTGCTCAAGCAAAAGTGGACGTCGAAGGAAAAACCGTAGGGGAAATCAGAAAGGGCGCTCTTGTCCTCTTTGGCGCGCATAAAGAGGATCAGCCATCACAAACGCTCTGGCTTGCTGGTAAGCTTGTTAACTTGCGGATTTTTGCCGATGCGCAAGACAAAATGAACTTGTCTCTTTTAGATATTCAAGGAGAGGTGCTCATCGTCTCTCAGTTTACCCTCTATGGAAACTGCTTGGAAGGCAGAAGACCTGAGTTCACTGCCGCTGCACCGCCGGCATTTGCAACCACGCTCTATGAAAAATTCATCGCGGAAGTAAAATCTCACAAACTGAAAGTCGAGACGGGGATCTTTGGTGCACGGATGGAAGTGAGCCTTCTCAATGATGGCCCGATCACGTTGATCGTTGATGCGCCGAGCGGAGTGTAAGGTTGGGGGCGAGACGCCCCCATCGAAGTTTAACGAGAAAAGATTTCTTGTTGTTTGAAGAAGAAAGCGATTTCGTTCTTTGCGTTTTCTGCGCTGTCGGAGCCGTGAACGGCATTCTTATCGATCGATTTCGCAAAGTCTGCGCGGATAGTCCCAGGAGCTGCTTCTTTAGGATTGGTAGCTCCCATCAGCTCGCGATTTTTCATAACAGCGTTGTCTCCTTCTAAAACGAGGACGAGAACGGGTCCTTCGATCATGAAAGTGACGAGTTCTTGGAAGAAGGGGCGATGCGCATGGACAGCATAGAAAGCTTTTGCTTGCTCTGTGCTCAAATGGAGCATTCTTGCTGCAACGATTTTAAGCCCTGCTTTCTCAAAACGAGCGAGGATAGACCCGATGTTGTTCGCGGATACGGTGTCCGGTTTAAGGATGGACAGTGTTTGTTCTTTTGGCATGTAGATGTCTCCAATAGTGAAAGCGATTAATTATAGGAATCTGATAAATTAAATTCGATAGTAAACTCATAGAGAGATTGAAGAGAGTGTGCGCTCTTATTTAACATTCTGAATATGAATAGTTTGAGAAAAATATGGCTTACGGTAATTATCCCGACCTATCGGATGTGAAACGCATTCTTGTCATCAAGATGCGCCACTTAGGAGATGTCCTACTGACCTCCCCCTTATTTACAAATTTAAAAAAAGCAATTCCTGGTGCTGCTATCGATGCCTTTATCTACAAAGATAGTGTGCCCATGTTAGACGGGCATCCGGCGATCTCTGATTATCTTCTTTACGACAGAGACTGGAAAAAACTGCCCTTCCTGAAAAAAGTGGGCAAAGAAATAGGGCTGCTAAGAGAGATTCGCAGTAGAAATTACGATCTGGTGATTAATCTCACCGAAGGCGATCGGGGCGCTATCGCAGCCATGGTTTCCAAAGCGAAATACCGCGTGGGCTTTGATCCCAAGCGCTCTGCACTTTTGAACAAGCGCAAGGCCTTTACCCATATCGTTAAATCTTGTCCGCATCCCCGCCATACAGTTGAAAGACAGCTCGATGTGCTGCGCAAAATAGGCATTTTTCCAACCCCTGAGGAAAGAGATCTTCATTTGTACATCCCCGATGAAACAAAGCACAAAGTCGCTAAAATGTTGCAGCAAGAAGAAATCAAACCAGGCCATTATATCCTCATTCACCCTGTGTCTAGGTGGAAGTTCAAATGCCTTTCCACACAACAAATCGCGAGCTTAATGTCGGCTCTGCACGAAAGGGGAATGCGACTCGTGATGTCTTCAGGTCCAGATAAAGAAGAGATCGCTATGGTCGAAGAGATATTATCCTTAGCTCCCCATGTGCCCGTGCTCAATTGTGCAGGCAAGCTGACTCTCAAAGAGCTATCTGCTTTGATTGCACTCAGCCGGGCTCTCATTTGCGTTGACTCCGTGCCTTTGCATATCGCTTCTGCGACAAAAACACCCGTTGTTGTGATGTTTGGGCCTACCTCAGATCAAAATTGGGGACCTTGGATGCATCCTGCAGCCAAAGTGGTCGCGCGCGCGTTTTCTTGTCGTCCTTGCTATCAAGATGGATGCGGAGGAAGCAAGAAAAGCGACTGCTTGCTGCAGATCCCGCAGAATGCCATCTTAGCAGCGCTGGATGAAGTGATGGCAGAAAGATCCCAGTTAATTGTGATTTAGGGAATGTCTCATTGTCGTTTAAAATCCTATTCGCTAATCAATATTCGATGTGTATAAAATAGAACGTGAAATGGGTTGGGACTACCCCGCCGGCGCTAGGCTCCAAGGGAAACTTTGGGGCCTTTCGCTTTTTAGAGAGTAAAGTTGGAGTGATGTGTTGATTGACGCTATTGTTTTCAAGTTGGTATGATTCAACATCCTTTTTACAAGAAGGATCTCATCATGACAAAACCCGTCGACGAACAAAGCAAAATCGTATGTACCACTCTCCCCGGTAATAGCGATGTTTCCCCTCAAGAGATGAAAGAAATTCAAGATGCTGAGGAAAAGGTCGAAGAAGTCTATTGGAAGATTTCAAAAGAAGATAATCTTTCCTCGGATAATACAATCACAATTTCGGTTCAGCCTGAAGTTCTGAGCCAGTCTAATTTGAGCAATAGCCGATCTTCAAAGCGGCAATTTCCTGGAGCTCAGACATCCTTAAGCGCAATGATTAATTCTGCATGCGAAATAATATGCTTGCAAGTGGAGCAAAAGGAAGAGTGGGCAGCAGAGGCACTTTCAGTGATGTGGGGAAAGCTGCATGCCTTATTGGAGCAGCAATTTGATGAAATAGAACTCCCTTGGAAGGAAGCCCCAGAAGACTTAGAGGAACGAAAAGTTTGGCTGAAAATTGTCAAAGGATGGCTTGGGGAGGAGAATCATCGGATATATTTAGATACGGTAAGTGTGTTAGATCTGCGATTCAATGACATCAGAGCGATCCCCTCTGAAATCATCTACTGCACGAAGCTGCAGCAACTCTATATTGCGCACAATGCGATAACAGAGATTCCAGAATTTTTTGCCCAAATGACTGAGCTACGAATACTATCTGTGCACAATAATAAGATCTCCAAGATTCCTAGCTGTTTAATCGAGATAAAGGCGCTGCGTTCTCTAGATCTATGTTACAATGAGATCGCAGGGATTCCTCAGTGGTTTAGTCAGTTGAAATGCCTGGAATATCTTAATCTTTCCAATAATCAAATTTCAATAATTCCTGCGTGTATGAGTGAAATGGAGTCTTTGGCTGAGATCGATTTTGCTTGTAATCAAATTACCGAAATCCCTCTTTTTTTAAGCAAGATGGTGTATTTAGAAAAGATCAACTTTGCTTGTAATCAGATCTTCCATGAGGTTCCAAAGAATTTCTTTTCTCAGCTGAAGAATCTTAACTATCTCAATTTGACGGATAATCCCAATGAAGAGATGGCCTATATGTCACTCAGTCTAGGGGGAAGGATTCACCCGCTTGCCGCATCCATAAATGGAATAAAGTACCCTTATGCCTTCGAAATTTACGATCTTTGAGAATTTTAATGATTAGAACTGCGTTTCTCATTTTCGCCGTAGTATGCACTCCTTTATTTGCTGCTCAGACTTGCATACGGGTGGGAGAAGGGACAATTGCTCCTGTGCATCAAAAGAAACTAGAGCAACATGGGATCGATACCTTAGGGGTGATCGATACGGATTCCACGAAAAGAGAAGCTACTTTGAAGAAGGGATTGCAGTGGTTTGAGTCCATTGATCAAGCGTTTGCTCAAAGACCAGACTTTTGGGATGTGTGCGTGCCTCCGGAAGAACATCTTCCCGTCATGAAAAAAATCATGCAAGTTGATCCTTATGCGCGTATCCTTGTGGAGAAACCGATTTGTATGTCGTATCAAATCTCAGAACTTCTCGAGCTATTAAAGAGTTTCCAAGGGAAGATTGTTGTGAATGAGAATTATTTAAGTTCGGAGATTACAGAGACAGTTCTAAAAATGGCATTTGAGACACTGCAGCTTCAACCTCGAAAGATTGTGATTGAGATGGATAAAAATCGGATCATCGATATCAAACGAGGGCGCTATGTGGATCCCGAGGGGGCGTTCAAATATGAGGGAACGCATATCCTTACCATTTTGCAATCTGTTTTAGACAAGCTTAACGTCAGCCTTCCCATGCCGAACTACGTTCAGTATGAGCCCCTTGTTTTTTCTGATCGGTCCCTCGAAAATCAAGGCTCTGCAGATATCCAATTCAAAATCGGGAATTTAGATGTGCTTCTATTTTCGTCGATGAACGGCACCTTAAAATATCCTTACCCTCCCTATGCAAAAGAGTGTATTCTTGAAGCAGACACAGCCTATCGCTATCGCATTTTGGCAATCGAAGGGGAATCCCTAGATAGCAATTTGTATACCGTCGTCGGATTTTACGAGCCGCTTGCCAATCAACCTCGCTGTTTGGGAGAGGTTGCACTCTTTAAGAATGGAAAACTTGTTACATCTTTAGGGGAAATCCCCGATGACTCTATGGGCGCGCATCTGCATAAGGCTGCAGATTATCTTCTTGGAAAAACAACGAGCAACCCATGCACTGTGGAAGCAGGAATTGAAATCGTTCAACTTTTAGATAGGACGTTACCCACTTATAACTTGAACTGCTCTCCGAAATAAGAAGCCCTGGCTTCAGGGCTTTCTAGAAGCTCATGGACGGTTCCAGACATCAGAACTTTTCCATCGCGGACGAGATAGCTTCTGTCGACGATCGTAAAGATCTCACGCGCGTTGTGGTCTGTGATGAGAACGCTGATCCCTTTGCTTTTTAGGTGGCGTATCATCGTTTTGACATCGTTTACCGCAATGGGATCGATGTTCGCAAACGGCTCGTCGAGCAATAAGAGAGAAGGTTGGATGATGAGGGCGCGGGTGATCTCTAGCCTCCTGCGCTCTCCACCGGAGAGGCTGCTGGCTTTCTTTTTGGCAAGAGATGTGAGATGGAGCTCTCCGAGAAGGATCTGCAAGCGGTCTTTTCTCTCTTCGGGAGTGATGTCGAGAGTTTCAAGGATGCAAAGAATATTCTCTTCGACGGTCAGATGGCGAAAAACAGAAGGCTCTTGGGCAAGATATCCCATCCCCATCTTGGCGCGCTTATCGATGGACAGAAGCGTAACATCTTGTCCATTGAAGTAGACTTTTCCAGAATCGGGCCGGATGAGGCCAATGGTCATGTAAAAGGCGGTGGTTTTCCCAGCGCCGTTGGGGCCGAGCAATCCGACCACTTCTCCTTTTCCCACTTCTAGGCTAAGGCCACTGACAACAGATTTGCCATTGTAGGTTTTGAAAAGGCGCTCTGCTTTGAGCAATGCCGGAACAGATGTTTTTTCACCAGGCCGGGCGGCTGGTTTGCGGCTGAACATCGCGTTGATAGGAGATAAGGGGGAATGATGTTTTCTGCTCATGGATTTAGTTTAAGTTGTGGGAAGAGTTGCAGAAGTTTGCTGTGCTCTTCAGCGGTGAAGGAAAACTGAACGGCGCCAATACCTTTTACGCTTTGTTGTTTTGTTTCAGAGTCGTACACGATATGCGCTTCAGGGGCGCTTAAGCGCATCCCTTGGCTGTCATCCCAAAAAAGGACCTTCTTCCCGGGATCTGCCGATAAGATCAGCGTGCGTGTCGTAAGCGAGTAGGTCAGTCTATCAGCGGAACCGACGCGGGGTGGTTTTAGTGGATCGTGGGAGAAGAGGCGGATATTTCCTTTGAGATGCAACTGAGAGGGACGCATCATGTCGTCTACGATCGAATACTCGATCGATGCGTTGTCGGCATAAAAGGCGATATCTGCTTCTTCGTAATAGAGTTGTTTGTCAATAGGAACGATCCCGCTTGATTTAGGACTGTCGATTGTGGCTTTGAGGGTTTCTCTGTCCAGATGAATCAAGCCGTGAGAAACGAGCTTATGAGGCTGGCTGTGCATGTCTTTGTAGGTGAGTTGGGCGGGCCCTTGCGCCTGAATGCTCTTTAAAAGGCGTTTGCCTTCAGCTCCAGTTTGTACAATCTGCAATTCCTCTTGCGCATGGATTTGGCCTAAGGAGGCTTCATCGATGGCGATGTTTCCTTTCAAAGTCAGGGCATTTTTGTTTTGGTCCCAATAGAGGTAGTCGGATTGAAATTGCACTTTGCCGTTATTCAAGTGAGGCAAAGTAGATGTTGCTAGGTGGCCTTTGGGACGCAGCAGCGAGATTTTAGAGCCGAGCAGGTCGATATCAACCATGTCAGCGAGGATTTCATCTCCTAAATGACAAAGACGGCATTGCGACTGTTCGTCTTGAGGATAAGCAGTGACGACCCCTTGAAATTCCCGTTTGGGAGTCTTGTTGTCTGGCGAGAGCTCCTTGCGGTAGAGCGCGCGATGGGCAAAAAGCTGAAAGTTGTCGGCATAGTCAATGACGACCTCGTCTTTAGCAAGGATGTTGTCTATTTCGTACTCAGTCGATTGACCAAGAGATTGTTTGGAAAAAATCAGATCGATGGTTTTTCCGCTCAGCTGCAGCGGCAAAATCTCACCCCCTTTTTTCTTTTTGATCTGATCGGTATAGACGACCTTGCCATTTTCTTCAGAAAACAAAGTCCCTTTGAGAGCAGCAAAATCCAGTTCCGCGCTGCTGCAGGTGAGCTTTGCGCTATTTTTGAGAGCGAGGACGACATCTTTGCGCAGATGGATCAAAGAAAAGGGAAAATCTTTTCCCACTTCTTGGCGCTCTAGAGAAGCTTCTTCAGCAGTCATTTTCCCCAGGCCGTGGTTGAGAGACACATGGCCTGTGAGAACAAGAGAGTTCCCATCATAGCTCGCATCTGTCGAAGAAAGAGAACCGGTATCTGGCACACCCGGGGTTTCTGCAGCAAGCGGAGCGATGCAAAGAGCGAAACAGATTGATAAGCTTCTCATTTTTTGCTCTCCATGGTACTGAGTTCTGCATTAAAATGCTTGGCTTTGAACTGAGGGCTTTTCCCCGACACTCCAAAGGAGACATCTTCTGCGATTCCTTTGAGGAATGGCTTATAAGGCATCATCTCTTTGGGCAGATCGTGCCCTGGCGTGCGATACAGGCTTAGCGCCACTGACTGCGCCAGAAACTCTTGCGCCGTGTAGCGGTACAATCCCTCTTCTGCTGCGAGAAAACGCACTTGTTGCATAGGCCCCGATCCTGCTGCTGGAACATAAAGCTTATCTTGCATCCAACATTTAATTTTTTCCAATCTCTCAATCAGATCGAAGTGATTTCCTTCAGGCTTGATCGTAAGCAATGAAGACTCGCTGAAAATTCGGTAGTGCAGCCGCGTATTGTCTTCTTGGGTAAACCAGATCTCTTTGTAGACCCCTTTGCGCTTTTGATGCGTGGTCGCAAAAAGAGTGGTCGCATTGGCTTCTTTTTGCTCCTTGATTTTTGCCTTAATGGTGGCAATATCAGAGCTGTTTAGGCGCACGAGCGAATATCCCCAAAGCAGAGCAATGAGGCTAAGTCCTAGCAAAGAGCAAATTGTCGCTTTCTTAAACACCCTTTAAAACCCTTGTACCACAGTATAAAGCTTGTTGATCTCGGATAAAAATTGGGGGAGGTCTGAGAAGGGAAATACAGAGTCTTTATCGCTTTTAGCGGTAGACGGGGTGGGGTGGGATTCGATGAATAGGCAGTTGCATCCGGCAGCAATCGCGCTGCGAGAGAGCGTAGGGATAAACTCGCGCTTGCCGCTAGAGGCATTTCCATGGCCTCCTGGGATCTGCACCGAGTGGGAAGCGTCGAAACAAACGGGAAACCCAAACCCTTGCATGATCGGGATGGCCCGCATGTCGCTAACCAAGTTATTGTAGCCAAATGTCGTTCCGCGGTCGGTAAGAATAATTTTTTCATTCCCTGCTGCAACGATCTTGTCCACGACGTTCTGCATGTCCCAAGGAGACATGAACTGACCCTTTTTGACGTTAATCGCAGCGCCCGTCTTGGCAGCAGCCACGATCAGATCGGTCTGTCTGCACAAAAAGGCGGGGATTTGCAGGATGTCGCACACCTCTCCAGCAGCTGTCGCTTCTTCAGGAGAGTGGACATCCGTCAGAACAGGAACGTTAAATTCTTTTTTTACCCTTGCTAGGATCTCTAAACCCTTTTCTAATCCAGGGCCGCGGAAAGAAGAGTATGCAGAGCGATTGGCCTTGTCGTAGCTGGATTTGTAGATGAAGTTAATTCCCTCATGAGCGCCGAAAATGCGCACCAGCTCTTCTGCACAAAAAAGAGCATGGTCGAGGCTTTCGATCACACAGGGTCCGGACATGACAGCCAGCGGCTGTTTTGGTCCAATGAAAAAGTCTTTTACAGGGATATCTTTCATGAGTCTAATGATCGCTTCTCAGCAGAGTTTTATTCAACTTAAAAGACCAGTAGTAGTTGCTATTTACTAAAAAACTTTGGTATTTTTTTGAGCCAAAATTGATTTTAGGAGGAATCCATGTTCAATTTGAGAATTCAAGATCGTTCCGACCAAAAAATGCATTATTTCAACAACCAGCTGAACCATTGCGAGACAGATTGGATAGACAAGAAACCAGACCTTGTTCGTTTCCAGGTAAACACTAAAAATAGCCTTACGGGGCATGATTTAGAATTATTTTTATGCAATAACGTCTGGACGGAGTACGATCCACACGTTCAGGAGGGTTTTCATGAAAACTGCGGAGGGTTTGCTGTCAATAAGACGAAATTTGTGTTTCAATATTGCATCCTCTGCGGGGAAGAGAGAGCTGAAACTTCTGCTTTAAAAGAGATGCGTCTTTGCTCGTGGGAAAGCCCTATTGTTTGCTATAGAAAAGCTTGCATACACATCATTTTAGATTTGTCAGAAGATAAGCAAACTTCTGGCCTAATCAAAGCCATTTTTGACAGAAACGCTGAAGCAATCAAAAGTTATCTCATGGTTGCCTCACCTGTCCCATTCAAAATCTGTTCGTATTCTCCCAAAAAAGTATCCTTTAGCGACGAAGCAAGAACCTATTTCTGTTTCGGTGAAAAGATGCTGCATCAGAAGACAACATCGCCCTCAACATTAAATCCTGAAATAGTAGGTTTTCTCTACCTAGATATGGTTGCTGAGAAGTATTTCTATGACAAAGAGGATTATTCCAAGGTGAATCTGTTTTTAAAGAACAATCCTTGGACAGAGTGTAATTTAATATACGCCTTGGATGGGATGGCCGATTATTATAAAGGGTTTGTATTTCGCGACTGCATTTTTTGCGGAGAAAATCGATTTAAGGAAGATATCATTCCTGAACATCCGCTCCGTTGTGATGAAATACAATGTATGGAAAAGATGGAGCGCTTGCAATCCTTAACAAGTAATAGCGGCAAAGCTCTTTTTGCAGCCATTTTGAAAAGACATGCCGATTTAGGGCGTTATGCAGAACCCTCTTATCCCTATTTCACTAGCAGCTTGGATACTCTAGAAACAACCACGCCAGAGAGTTTACAGCCTGAAAAAATACGTTTTTCATATCCTTGCAATCACCAAAATCATCGTTATTGCAACCTCGAGCTATTTTTAAAGAATAACCCTTGGAAAGAGTATAAACATGTCGCTGGATACGGTTATTCCAACAATAGCTTAGAATATCTGTATCAAAATTGCATTGCTTGTGGAACAGATCGTTTAAGGGGCAGAGGTCTTTTTAGGGCGGAATGTGATGCGATGGAAAGCCCGATCACGTGCAAAGAAAGAAAATGTGAGAAGGTGTTTGAAGACCTACGACTCGGAGGTGGAAAAGCTTTTGACTTATACCTGGCCATTGTGCGTAAAGATATTGCAGCTTTAAAGGAACAATTAAGGAAAACAGAGTATTATAGTAGGGAAAATAAATGATTGAAGCAAAATCCACGCTTATCCCGACCGTTCGTGATCATTCCCACGAACCCATGCATTATTTCGATAAAGATATGAAGCATTGCGAGACAGACTGGCTCATCGAGAAACCAGAGATTGTCCAGTTCCACACAGGCCCAGACAAGGACGTGAAATTATATTTACACCGTAATGTATGGACTCTTTACGATCCGAATATTCGAGAGACTTGGGCTGAGCAAGCTGGAGGATATGTTGTCAACAAGGCGGGATTTGTTTTTCGCTATTGCATTGTATGTGCTCAAAAGAGATTTGAGATTTTGCAGTTTAAAGGAATGCGTCTTCATGAGTGGGATAGTCCCCTTGTTTGCTTTGAAACAAAATGTAAAAAAACGATTTCAGAATTGAAAAACGAATTTCACTCTTCTGGCTTAATCAATGCCATTTTTGAAAGAAATGCAGACGCCCTTAAAGGGTATCTTGTCAGCCCTCCAAAATCTCAGATCATCAACACTCTGCCGCAAGAAAATAGAATTGATATCTCTGAGACAAGATTCAAAGATGTAAAACGGGGTGGACGTATCTGTTACTATTTCGATAGCAGCATGGATATTTCTCAAGCAACCACACCAGAAATAACCAACCCTAAGACAATACGTTTTGAATACCCTTGTAAGCACAAAGATCACGATTATTGCATGTTGCATTTATTTTTAGTGAATAACCTCTGGGTTCATTATGAGCCCATCGCTGGGTACGGATATGCCGACCATAGAGCGGGCTTTGTGTTTCACAATTGCATCGTCTGCGGAGAGAATAGGTTTAAGTATGAAAACTTTTTTCAAGCGCACTGTCCAGCTTGGGAAAGTCCGATTAATTGTGGTGAATCAAAATGCTCTCAGGTGATCTACGACCTTCAATTCCAAGATGAGGGATCTCGGGAATTATTTTCTGCGATTTGGCGGAGGGAGATTAAGACTTTAAAATACCACTCTCGGAACTCGCTGGCTGCAAGCACGCTTTCAAACCGCATAGCAACAACCTTTGGCTATTTCGACGATGAGATGAAGAGTCAAGAGACGAAGGATCCCTCAGCAATAAAACTCAAGAAACTCACACTCAAACTGAAGTGCAAACATGAAAGCCACAAGTACTGTGTAAAGAGTTTGTTTTTACCCCATAACCCATGGAAGAATTATGATCCTATCTCTGAAATGGAGCATAGAGCAGGATTTGTGTTTCGAAATTGTGTCTTTTGCGGGGAAAACAGATTTAAAAAAGGTGATTTTGCTTCAGCGCGTTTAGATCGCAAATCAAGCCCCATTGAGTGTGGCAAAGATGAATGTTTAGGTGAGTATTACAGCCTGCTCTTTGGAAACCAACCCTTCAGACATCTCCATATGGCTGATGTTTCTATCCACGATGATCCCATAGAGAAATGGGTAGAGGGTTTAATTTCTGAGCACAAATCGATAGAGAACGTTAATGATACGAGTAAAAAATGATACACAGAACACCCACACTTAGCCTTGAGACAAAGACGTATTCCTATTTCGACGGTAGCATGCAGCTGCATGAGACAACAGATCCATCAGACTTGCAACCACAAACAGTAGATGTCTACATACCAAACCATGAAAACCCTCACCCTGCCCAAAGGCTGAATTTGTATTTAAGCCACAACCCATGGGCAGAAAATATAATATTCCGCGGCTCTAAGGTGGAGTGTGTGTTTCGAAATTGTATTGTTTGCGGAGAGAAGAGATTTAAAGATGAATACTTTTGTAAAGGGCGTTTTTCTGTTTTTGCAAAACCCTTTGACTGTGGCGGGTTGCACTGTCAAAAATGGATTGAGTATTTGGGTAAAGGTAAAAACATAAGCGCCCGAGCATTTATTTGGGCGATTTATGAGAAAAATGGCGATGATTTAAGCCGTTACGTCGTCAATCTTAGGTCATTTTCTTATTTTGACACTGGGATGGGGATTCAAAATACAACATCGCTTTTAGACCTGCAACCTCAGCAAGCGCGTTTCAAATACTCTGGTTATTATGACCACTCAGAAATAGATCTCTATCTGAGTGGTAATCCATGGACCACTTATGATCCTAACGCTATGTATAACAGCGCTGACAATAAAGCTGGATTTATCTTTCGAAATTGCATTGTGTGCGGGGTTAGGCGATTTCAAGATATAGATCTTTCTACTGCGTATTTAGTGCAGTGGTATCCGGATCCGCATTGCTGTGGTAATTTTGATTGTAGAGATAAATTTCACCTCCTAGGAGAGGGAACCTACGCGGACAAAAAACTCTATCAAGCCATTTTTTCTAGAGATGCTAACTTTCTGAAAAAAGCGTTAACGAGCTCAAAATTATAAAGGTTATCGATGAGGACAAATCATGATACAAGCAAAACCCACACTTAGCCCTGAGACAAAGACGTATTCCTATTTCGATAATACGCTGGAAATCCAGCAGACAGCAGCTCCTTGTGCATTGCAGCCTCAAAAAGTACATTTCAGATTCCCTGGCAGCTTCTACGATCAAAAAACGATTCAAGCGGATTTGTTTTTAAGTCACAACCCATGGAAGGTAGACAAGTATTTTGTAGAAACGCTTGACTACTATTACCGAAGCAAACCTGCCTTTGTTTTTCGGAATTGTGTTGTGTGCGGAGAAACTAGATTCGATGATGAATACTTTTCTAATCCTGATTGGTTTAACTGGGGTAAAATTGCATTACATTGCGATAAATCGGAATGTCAGGAGCGGATTGATGATTTGACCCATGGAAAGAATACAAACGCTAATGCTTTTATTGGTGCTATTTTTAGGAAAAACGTTCCTGAATTAAGGCGACATACGGTTTATTCCAAGATGTACTACTATTTCGACTATGAAATGGAGCTTCAAGAAAAGATATCGTATCCAGAAATGATACCTCAACAAGTAGAATTCAAAATTCCTTACATGAAGGAAGTAAGAAGAGATGCAGTGTATAAGTACTTAGAATTTAGTGATTACACGGTAGAGCTCTTTTTAAGTCATAATCCTTGGAGGACTTATGAGCTCATTAATAGTCCTTGGTGTGATGAAAATAAGGTGGGATTTGTGTTTCGCAATTGTCTTGTGTGCGGAGTGCAACGATTCAAAGATGAGGACTTTCCTAAGATGGGTTTACATGGGAACGTAAGTCCGATCTATTGTAGGAGTTATCAATGTGAAAAAGTGTTTCACGACCTGCTCTATGGAAATGAACATGCCAATAAACTCTATCATGCCATTCTGGCTAGGCATCCAGATTCTCTAAAGCATCGGTTAAAATAACACAGCCCCAGAGACGCAGGAGTCTTTACTAAGACTGGACCTAGGCTTTGGATGAGCTTTTAAGGTCCAGCCCTTGTCTTATCGACTAATCAGATAGCCATTAATTCTTGTTTTGTTTGCATTTATAACACTTCTAATTCTCGTCATTTGTTAAATAAAATATTTGATATATCTAGTTGATGTAAGTATTTATTTGAGATATAGAAATCATAAATCCCTTAATATTAGTTTGTTATGATTGTAATTTTTGCAAACTAAAATATAAGAAATTGCGTACTAAATAATATATTATTTTGATATAATAAATTACAAATCATTTAACATTTTTTAATTATATTAACTAAGTAAAAGGAGAATAAAATGAACGACGTTAAAAGCACTAATTCAGCATGTAAAATCCCAGTCCCGGTTTTAAGGGAAGCTGTCAGGCATGCTTCCAATGACCGTTCAGAGGCTGCCCTTCAATCCCTAGAGACCTATGGGTTAAGCGAGGAGCAAAAAGCAAAGATCAGCGGGATATTTCAGCTTTGCAAGGGTGATCCTCTTGCGGCGCCTGAATGGCAACGTCGTATTGTTGCAGTCATTAATAATGAGGACTTCGCTGAATCAAACTCGGTAGGCCCAGGTAAATCTTGTGAGAGTGAGGAAAATAGCCTCATTATTTCGAATGCTTGCATCGATCCCAATTGCGATGTTTCGATTTTGAATGGAGACATGGTTGCCACTGCCCCTGTCATTAACAATAAGAACATTGCTGAATCCAACGCAGTAGGCCCGGGGAAAGCTTGTGAGAATGAGGAAAAGAGCCTCGTTATTTCTAATCCTTGCATCGATCCAAATTGCGATGTTTCGATTGTACATGAGGACATATTGACCACTATTTTTACATGCGTCACTGACTCACAGAGTTTTGTTGTTCTAGCCAAAACATGCAATCTAGCGAATAAAGTGTTTCAGTCTAAAATCGTACAGATTTGCTTTTTTAATAAGAAGATAAGAGAACTATCTGTAGCACCATGTGTAGCGTTCCAGCAAGTTTATAATGAGTTGCCTAATCACGTAAAAATAACCCTGGCTAATCGACAACCATCTTCAGAGTTTGGATGCTCAATAATTTTTTTACCATGGCCAAAAAGGCTGGAACAATATCAAAACGCTTTTGCTATGATGAATGCAGAGCACGCTTTAGAACTCAACTCACCTTATAGTTCTATTGAAAATTGTATAGAATTATTCCGTTGTGCTTCTGAAAAGTTTGGGGAGTTTCATACTGAGGAATTTTTGAGCTATGCTCAAAATATGCTTCTGCTCTTTAAAACAACTTTGATCGATTTTGGGGTGCACAATATTGACCCTTTCATGCAAAAAGCAATACTGCAAATGCTTTGTATTGATTTATGTCATAATATCATTTTTTCTTTTTCAGCCCAGAGGCTTGATAAAATCACTCCTGATACGTTCAATAAGATAATTCGCTTGGTGAATCAGGTATTTTTAACCTATTGTAATGTTCAGCTTGATGATAAAGATTTAGAGGTATTGATTAAAAATGCTATTCTCGCACAGCATTCTAAAGAATCATGTCAGCAGTTTATCACAGAATTAAGCGCGATCGGCCTAGACCGCGCTGAATGTCTTATTCTCAATAACAAACATAGTTTTTATAACGGTATTCTTAAGCATTGCTTGACGCAGTTTGCTAAACGGGATCTTGAGAAGATAACACCTGATACTTTTGATGAAAAGATAAAGATATTAGCATCCGACTTAATAAACGCTGGTTTTGACATCGATAAGGACGATATCAAAAGAATTGCCAAGAAAGTGATTCTAGAACACCACACTCCTGAAGAGATTGAGCAATATGCCGATACATTATTAGCAATGTATGAAAACGGCGATGTGATCGGAATAGATTATTATAAATCAATGTCTGAGTTTTATTTAGATTTAATTAATTAATTTATAAATTTTAAAAAATAATCATAAAAAGAGGGATAAAATGAACGATATTAAAAACACTAATCCAGGTTGTATAATCCCAGCCCCGGTTTTAAGGGAAGCCGTCCGTCATGCTTCCAACGACCGTCCTGAGGCTGCCCTTCAATCCTTAGAGACCTATGGGTTAAGCGAGGAGCAAAAAGCAAAGATCAGCGGGATATTTCAGCTTTGCAAGGGTGATCCTCTTGCGGCTCCTGAATGGCAACGTCGTATTGTTGCAGTCATTAATAATGAGGACATTGCTGAATCCAACGCAGTGGGTCCAGGGAAATCTTGTGAGAATGAGGAAAATAGCCTCATTATTTCTAATGCTTGCATCGACCCCAATTGCGATGTTTCGATTCTGCATGAGGACATAGCTGCCACTGCCCCTGTCATTAATAATGAGGACATTGCTGAATCCAACGCAGTAGGCCCGGGGAAGTCTTGTGAGAGTGAGGAAAATAGCCTCGTTATTTATAATCCTTGCATCGCTCAAAATGACGATATTTCAATTCTACATGAGGACATATTTACTACTATTTTTACATGCGCTATTGACTCGAAGAGTTATGTATTTCTAGCTGAAACATGCAAGCTAACGAATAAAGTGTTTCAGTCTAAAATCGTACAGATTTGCTTTATCAATCAAAAAATCAAG